>JAWVEZ010000088.1:0-4218 GCA_033856455.1 Solirubrobacterales bacterium
TGGCGCCGATCTTCCACCGCGGCAAGGAGCGCTGGGAGGTGGTCGGTCCGACCGGGGACTTCGTCGAGGACACCTACCGCCAGGTCGTCTTCACCGAGACCGAGGGGATCGGCGACGCCGGCAAGACCACCGCCTACGTGCGCAAGGGGTCGGAGCTCTACGACGAGGACCCGAACAGCTTCGTCGCCGTCTCCAACCGCTGCGCGCACCTCGGCTGCCCGGTCCGCTACGTCGAGGCCGCCGGCAACTTCATCTGCCCCTGCCACGGCGGCGTCTACGACTTCGAGGGCAAGCGGATCGGCGGCCCGCCGGTGCGCCCGCTCGACCAGTTCCAGACCCGGGTGAAAAACGGCCAGGTCGAGGTCGGTCCCCGCTACAGCGTCACCAACCAGATGGAGCCGGTCCGCGCCCGCGACCCCGGCGAGTTCACCGGCGGGATCTGGGAGTACCTCTACCCGCCGCGTCCCTCTACCTTCCCACCGCCCTGATGCCGAAACTGCCGACCATCAAGATCCCGGACGCGGTCGTCCCGCCGCCGCTGCGCAAACCGCCGAAGCCCGGCAGCAAGGGCGTGCCCAAAGGCGATGCCCCGTCCGACCTGAAGACCGAGACGCCGGCGCCGAAGACGCACGGCGACCGGGTGCTCGACCAGGCCAAGGAGGCCCCGGCCGACGTTCTCGCCTGGGTCGATACCCGTATGGGCGGCAGCGGCTTCCTCACCGGGATGCTCTACCGCAAGGTCCCGAAAGGCACCAACTGGTTCTACACCCTCGGCTCGGCGACGCTCTTCGCCTTCATCGTCCAGGCCGTCACCGGCGTCTTCCTGGCGATGTTCTACACCCCCTCGGCGACCCAGGCCTACGCTTCGATCGCCCACATCAACAACGAGGTGCCCCTCGGCGCCCTGGTCCACGGGATGCACAAATGGGGCTCGAGCGTGATGGTGATCCTGATCTTCCTGCACATGGGCCGCACCTTCTTCTTCGGCGCCTACAAGTACCCGCGCGAGCTCAACTGGGTGATCGGCGTCGTCCTCCTGATCCTGACGATGACGATGGCCTTCACCGGCTACCTGCTGCCCTTCGACCAGCGCTCCTTCTGGGCCTCGATCGTCGGCATCAACATCAACGGCACCGGCCCGATCGTCGGCCCCTACTTGAGCGACTTCCTGCGCGCCGGACCTGAGCTCGGGGCGACCACGCTGTCCCGCTTCTACGCGATCCACATGCTGTTGGTGCCGGGGGCGATCATCGCCCTGATCGGCGCCCACATGTACCTGGTCGTGAAGCTGGGGACGACCGCGCCGCCCTGGGTCAAAGCCGAAAAGCCGAAAGTCGCCGCCCCGGTCTCCCAGCTCGACGCCGGGGTCGAGGGCAACGGCTCCTCGCCGAACGGGGGCCCGCGGGCATGAAGCCGCAGGACAAGCAGGCATACCTGGAGGAGTACGAGCTCCTGAAGAAGAAGGGGAAGCCGTTCTTCCCCTACGCGGTGCTGAAGGACTCGGCGATGGCGCTGATCGTCGTCGGCGTGATCATCTTCATGTCGCTGATGCTGGGCGCCGAGCAGGGCCCGAAGGCGGACCCGACCTCGACCACCTACGTGCCGCGCCCCGAGTGGTACTTCTACTTCCTCTTCGAGCTCCTGCGCGTGATCAAACCGCCGGAGCTGGTCCCGATCGCGACGATCGGGATCCCGACGATCTGCATGGTGCTGCTGCTGCTGCTGCCGTTCTACGACCGTGGCCCCGAGCGCCGCCCCGAGCGCCGCCCGATCGCCACCACCGCGGGCATCTTCACGATCATCGCGATGGGCTACCTGACCTTCCTCGGCGCCACCGCCGGCTCGCCGACCGAGATCGACCTGGAGGTCGCGCCGCAGTACGAGGCCGGCAAGGAGGTCGTCGCGGGCGCCGGTTGCCTGGCCTGCCACAAGATCGGCGAGAACGGCAACCACGGGCCCGGCCCCGACCTCACCCACATCGCCTCCCGGATCCCCAAAGCGGCGATCATCCGCTCGGTCGAAATCGGCCCCGGCATCATGCCCTCGTTCCGCGATCTGCCGCAGAAAAAGCTCGACGAGATGGCCAACTTCCTCTCGTCCCTCGATTAGCGAGGGGTAGCGCGCCGGTTCGGCGTGCCACGATGTCCGCCGATGACGACGCTTAACGACAAACGTTCCTCGGCCGACTTCTCCGGGCAGGTCAACCGGATGTTCGACAAAGTCGCGGGGCAGTACGACACGCTGAACTCGGTGATGACGGCGGGGTTGCACCACCGCTGGCGCGAGCGGGCGGCGCAGCGGGCCGGGCTCGGCCCCGGCGACTCGGCGCTAGACGTCTGCTGCGGCACCGGCGACATGGCGCTGGAGCTGGCCGGCCGGGTGACGCCCGCCGGCAGTGTGATCGGCTGCGATTTCTCCGAGCCGATGCTCGACCTGGCCCGTGAGAAGGCGGCCGCGCGCGGCGCCGGCGGGGTCCGCTTCGAGTGGGCCGACGCCCTCGAGCTGCCTTACGGAAGCGAGCGCTTCGACGCGGTCACGGTCGGCTTCGGGGTCCGCAACCTCGCCGACCTCGACCGCGGCCTGCGGGAGATGGCGCGGGTGCTGAAGCCGGGCGGGCGGGCGGTGATCCTCGAGATCACCCAGCCGACCAGGCCGCCGCTGTCGGTCTTCTACTCGCTCTGGTTCGACCGCATCGTGCCGCTGCTCGGCGCCTTCTCCGACGACGCCGAGGCCTACTCCTACCTGCCGGAATCGGTGCGCAGCTTCCCCAGCCCGCGCGGCCTGGCCGAGAAGATGGACCGGGCCGGGTTCGAGCGGATCCGCTACACGGTGCTGGCCGGCGGGATCATCGCGATCCACAGCGGCGCGAAAGCGTCCTGACCCGCCGATGACCCGCCCCTCCTCGGTACCGCCGCCGGTGACGGCGGTGCTCGACGCCTCCAGCCGCTGGCTGCCGGCGCGGCTGGGCGAGGTCGAGGATCAGCTGAAGGTGGCGATCGGCGAGCACGGCGAGCCGCTCGGCGCCGACGCGACCGCGACCCTGGCGGCGGGCGGCAAGCGGCTGCGGCCGATGCTGGTCCTGCTCTGCGCCGGCGAGGCGGGCGGCGCGGCGGCGGTCCGGGCGGCGACCGCGATCGAGCTGATCCACATGGCGACCCTGGTCCACGACGACGTGCTCGACGAGGCCCCGCTGCGCCGCGGCGTCCCGACCGTGGTCGCGACCTCGGGTCGCCGGCGCGCCGAAGCGAGCGGCGACCTGCTCTTCTCGCGAGCCTTCGCGCTGCTCGCGGGGGCCGGCGACGACCGCTCGGTGGCGCTGCTCGCCGATGCCGCGGTCGCCCTGGCGCGCGGCGAGCTGGCCCAGCGCCAGGACGCCTTCGACCTCGCGATCGACGAAGCGCGTTACCTGCACCGCTGCCGGCTGAAGACGGCGCGCCTCTTCGAGTGCGCCTGCCTGCTGGGCTGCGACGACGAGCACCTGCGCGCCTTCGGCGCCGACGTCGGCCTCGCCTTCCAGCTGCTCGACGACGTGCTCGACGTCAGCGGGCCGCCGGAGCGGACCGGCAAGGCGCGCGGCACCGACCTGCTGGACGGGACGATCACCCTGCCGCTGATCGAGGCCGCGGCGAGCGACCCGGGGATCCGCGTGGTCGACCTGCACGCGCTGGACTCCGGCGGCGCCGAGGCGCTCTGCGACCGGATCGCCGCGACCGGCGCACTCGACCGGGTGCGCGACCGGGCCCTGGAGATGGTCGCCGACGGCAAGCGCCAGCTCGCCGCCGCCGAGTTCGAGCCGGAGCAGCGCCAGCTGCTCGAGCTGCTCGCCGACGGCGTCGTCCAGCGCTACTCCTAGCTAGGAGGCGCTACCCCTCCTGGCCGGTCGGCCGGACCAGGACCTCGTTGATCGCGACGTGGGCTGGGCGGGTGACGACGTAGGAGATCGCGTCGGCGATGTCGGCCGCCTGCAGGATCTCGAAGTCCTCGAACCGTTTCGCCAGCATCGTCTGGATCTCCTCGCGGTTGTGGCTCTGCAGCTCGGTGGCGACGGCGCCCGGCTCGACCAGGGAGATCCGCACCTGGCGACCGGTGACCTCCTGGCGCAGCGACTCGCTGAAGGCACCGACGGCGTGCTTGGTGGCGTTGTAGACCCCGCTGCCGTTGCGCGCCACTCGTCCCGCGACCGAGGAGATGTTCACGAGGTCGGCGACCTGACGCGGG
>JAWVEZ010000089.1:0-5412 GCA_033856455.1 Solirubrobacterales bacterium
GGATCGTCTCGACCTGGTCGTCGGCGGTGTGCCCGGTGACTATCGTCGCCGCCAGCGGCTCGGCCAGCCCGGCCGCCGCCGCGTAGCGGCTGTCGCGAGCCCAGGCCTGGAGGTTGCCCGGCCCCTCGGGACGCCGCGGGCGCTCGATCGACAGCTCGACTCCAAGCCCGGCGCAGAGCTCGGCGCAGTGGCGCTCGTCCTCGTCGGCGTCGTCGCGCAGCCCGTAGTTGACGTGCACGGCGCCGACCCCGTCGGCGCCGCGGACACGAACCGCGAGGTCGAGCATGCAGACCGAGTCGCGGCCACCCGAGAGCATCGCCACGACCGGCGCCGGTGGGGCGATCAGGCCGCCGGAGGCGACCCGCTCGAACAGTCGCTCAGCATCCATGCGCCGAGTCTAGGAGCGCTCAACCAGCGGCGCGGACTACGAAGAGCTCGGTCGGAACCGGGAAGCCCTTCAGCTTGACCTGTCCGATCGGCTCGAGCCCGAGTTGCTCGCGGCCGGCGATCGCCTCGGCGACCCGGTCGGTGACCAGGACCTCGCCGGCGAGAGCGCGGTTGACGACCCGGTGGGCGAGGTTGACCTGACTGCCGAAGTAGTCGCCGTCGCGGTAGACGGCGTCGCCGCAGTGGATCCCGACCCGCGGTTGCGGGCGACGCGAGAAGCGGCCGAGGAACCCGACCGCCCACTCGGTCAGCGCGGCCGGGTCGGGAGAGACGACCATCACCTCGTCGCCGATCGTCTTCACGATCGTCGCCTCGCGCGGCAGCGTCTCCTCGACCGTGGCGACGAAGTTCTCGACCACGTCGAGCGCCTCGATGTCACCCTCCTCCTCGGTGTAACGGGTGAAGCCGGTGAGGTCGATGAAGCAGAGCGTGACGTTGACCTGGCCGAGTTCGATTTAGGCGGTGTCAACCCCCGGTTCTGACTCCATGTGCCCGACCACGTCCTGCTCGATGAAGTAGCGCAGGTAGCGGTTGTGCAGGTACTCGGTCAGCGGGGCCGCCAGCGGCAGGATGTCGGCCGCGAGGTCGCCCATCTCCTCCGCCATCTCGAGCTCCGGGACGCCGTCGCGGATCATCGGCTCGTGCACGTAGAGGTGGAAGAGACGGACCTCGGCGTCGGCGATCCGGCGGATCGCCTGCGCGTAGACGCGGACCAGCTGCAGGAAGGCGACCAGCGGCAGCCCGGCCGCCAGCACCCGGGCGCAGTGCCGCATCGCGACCGCGTCCTCGGGGGTCAGGTGCGCCTGGTGACCCTTCGGGGTGCCGAGGATCGCGAGCATGCGTTCGATCAGCTCCGGCTCGAGGCCGGTGTCGCGGGCGATCATCGCCACCGTCACCTCGCCTTCCCCTTCCGAGAAGAGCTCCTCGGCGAAGCCAAAGGCGAGCTTGCCCTCCTTGCCCGCGTTCTTCAGGTCCTCCAGCGAGTAGCCGCGGTCGCGCATCCGCGCCACGACCCGCGCCTGGGCCGCCGCCGCGGCGGTCCAGCGGCCGCGCCGCACCGGCACGATCCGCTCCTGCGCCCAGCGTTTCAGGGTGCTGACCGGGACGCCCGAGCGGCGCGATGCCTCGCTGAGTGAGATCCGCTCGTCGGCCATCCCGGTGACGGTAGTAGCCGGAGTGGATAAACGACGAGCGGGGCGACCCGAAGGCCGCCCCGCTCTGAACCGCTGTATGTCCCGGATCTGCCCTTAGGAGGGAATCTCCGACTCCTCGTGCAGCTGGAGGACCTCTTGGCCATCCTCGCCGGTGCGGATGCGAATCGCTTCCTCAACCGGCAGCACGAAGATCTTGCCGTCGCCGACCTCGCCCGTGCGGGCATGTTTGAGGATCGTTTCGACGACCACACCTTTGTCTTTGTCCTCGATCACAACCTCCAGCTTGATCTTCGGCCGGACGTTGACGGTGAGGGTCGAGCCGCGGTACCGCTCGACGATGCCTTTCTGGCGACCGGACCCCTTGGCCTCGATGATCGACAGGGATGGGAATCCCTTGTCGAGCAGCTCGGCCCGGATCGGCTCGAACGCCTCGTGGCGAATGAACGCCTCTATCTTTTTCATGCGCTCGATCCTCCTAGTTGGTCTCGGACGCGGTCATTGACGTGGCTGCGGCTGCCGGTACCGGACTGCTTGGCGGCAGCGAACCAGTGCTCGGCAGACCGGTCGAGTACTCCGGCTGCGGGATGAACACCTCGGGGTATCCGTACATCCCGTGCGAGCTGATGTCGAGCCCGGCATCCTCCTCCTCGGCTGGCACCCGCAGCCCGATCGTCGCCTTGATTCCGGCGAACACCCCTAGGGAGATCACGAGGACGACCACGAACGTGAAGACGACGGCCAGTCCCTGGACGCCGAGCTGACCGAGCGCGGTGCCGAATTCCTCGTCGCCGAAGATCCCGTACCAGATGCCCGGTCCGGCGCCTTCGACGATCAGTCGCGGCGAGGCGAAGATGCCGACCGCGAGGGTGCCCCAGATGCCGGCCAGACCGTGCGCGGAGAGAGCGCCGACCGGGTCGTCCAGGAACTTGTCGATCGCCAGCACCGAGAACACGACGATGAACCCGGCGACGATGCCGATGATCGGCGCCGCCCAGTACTCGACGAAGCCGGACGGGGCGGTGATCCCGACCAGACCGGCGATCGCGCCGTTGCCGGCCATGCCGACGTCGAGCGATTTGCTCTTCAGCCAGACCGCGAGCGAAGCGCCGATCACACCGGCCGCCGCGGCGAGCTGGGTGTTCAGCATGACCTCACCGAACAGGTTGCCTTCGGTCCCGAAGGTCGAACCGCCGTTGAACCCGAACCAGCCGATCCAGAGGATGATCACGCCGAGGCCGACCAGCGGCATCGAGTGACCGGGGATCGCCCGGGGCTTGCCGTTGGCGTCGTACTTCCCGATCCTCGGGCCAAGCAACAGCAGTGCCGCGAGCGCGCCGGTCGCGCCGGTGAGGTGCACCACGGAGGAGCCCGCGAAGTCCATCACCGGCTTGCCGCCGATGTCGCCGAGGAAGCCGCCGCCCCAGACCGCGTGGGCGATCAGCGGGTAGATGACCGCGCCGAACACGGCGGCGTAGATCACATAGGCGCTGAACTTGATCCGCTCCAGGGTCGTGCCCCAGACGATCGCCAGCGAGACGGCGCAGAAGGCGAGGCCGAACAGCATCAGCATCGCCGATTCTCCGTTCATCACTTCGCCCGCTACTTCCTGGCCGAAGTGGAAGAAGAATCCCTCGCCGCCGAAGATCTTGTTTCCGGGCAGCCCTTCTTCACCGTTGCCGCCTTCGGCGATCCCGTACCCGATCGCCCACCAGGCGACCGTGACGATCGCGAAGTTGATCAGGATCTTGGCGACGCCGGTGCCGACGTTCTTCTGCCTCGAGAAGCCGATCTCCAGGAACATGAAGCCGGCCTGCATGAGGAAGACCAGCACGCAGGCGACGCCCACCCAGGTCATGTTCAGTTCGCTCGCGGTCGTGCCGAGCGTTTCGCTCAGTTCGTCGACGGTTGCCGCCGACGCCATGGCCGGAGCCATCAGCGAGGCGGTCGCCGCTACCAAGGCGGCGATCCCCAACTTCTTTCTCATCGAAAATTCCTCCTAGCCCACCGGCGCGCACGCACCGGAGGTCGCGGGTTTAGCGATTCGATTCGCACCGTAAATTCGCCCCGCTCGGATGTGTTTAGACGGCTGGAGGAAATCCGCCGAGCCCGGTTGTCCAGATTGGAATCCCAGGCGCGATTTGGCTCTGGGAGCGGGGACGGCGTGCTTCGGAGGGAGTTTGGCTGGGGGGTCCGTCTTGGCTCACGAGTCTGCGGTCCGCGCGAAGCCGTCCAATCCCGACTCCAAGCATCGGATTCCTTTAGGGTGGCCTAACCCCACGGCATTAGGGAGCCCTCAGTAGGCTCCCCTAACTCAGGAGGCACTCGACTCGATGAAGCTCAAGGCAATACCGGCGACGGTTCTCGTCCTGGCGCTGTGCGCGGCGCTGGTCGCCGGCTGCGGGAGCAGCGACGACGGCACTGGCGACGCGACCGGCGCCGAGGCCGGCGCGGCTGAACTGGCGCCGGTCAAGGAATACCTGACCGACCGCTCCGCCGATCTCGAAGCGCAGGTGGGGCTGCTGAAAGAGCAGGCCGACGCCTACTACGACCTCGCCAAATCGGTCGACTTCGACTACGCCCGGCTGCTCGAAGAGCACGGTGACGAAGCCGAGGAGATCCTCGGCACCTCGAAGGACGTGTTCGTCGTCGCCAACCCCGCCTACGAGCAGATGGAGGGAATCGTCGCCGGTGTTCCGCGGCTCGCCCACTACGACGTCGACATCGACGCCGGCTCGGATGCCTCGACCCCCGAAGACGCCGTCTCCTTCACGCTGACGACGCCCGACGGCAAGCAGCTGAAACAGCCGGGCAACCTCTTCTTCCTGACCGAGACCGCGCTCTACGGGACCAACCCCGATCTGCTCGCCAAAGGCGTCGAGGGCGACGTCGACGGCAGCGGCACGGTCGAGTTCGGCGAGGGCCTGCCCGACGCCAACATCTACAAGGCGACGCTCGAAGAGTTCGACAAACAGGCGGTGGAACTGAACGAAGACGCGCAGGCCTTCGAGCCGACCCCGTCGGACGCGATGACCTCGATCGTGATCATGACCCCGACGATGAGCGAGTACTTCGAAGCCTGGAAAAACTCGCGCTTCATCGCCGGCGAGGGCGCAGAGGAACTCGGCTTCGTCGCCACCTCGCGCCTCTCCGACATCGCCGACATCCTCGGCGGCATCCTCGTCACCTACAACGGGATGGAGCCGGAGATCGCCGCGGAGAACCCGCAGCAGGCGGCGCAGACCAAGAAAGAGCTCGAAAGCCTCGTCGCCTTCGCCTCCGACCTGCGCGACCGCGAGGCCGAGGGCGAGAAATTCACCGCCAAGCAGGCCGACGCGCTCGGTGCCCAGGCCCAGTCCCAGGCCGAGGCGATCGCCGGCCAGGTGACCCAGGCGGCGAAACAGCTCGGAATCGAACTGCAGGAAGGCTAGGGGGCGGTCCAGACGACGGTTAGACGACTGAACCGCCCGGCTTGGAGGGCCGCCACCGCGATTCTCTTCGCGCTGGCGGCGTTCCTTTGCTTTGCGGCCAGCGTGGCCGCGGCGCCGCCGTGGCAGGCGGCGCGGGCGCTGGACGCCGGTCTCGCCGACGCCCAGACCAAGGTCATCCTCGAAGAAGGCAGCGGCAACGAAGTCGAGCGAGCCGCCGGACGGCTCGCTGGTCCGCTGCGAGCGGGGCTCGCGGCGGCGGCCCCGACCGAGCTGAGAGAAATCAAGAGCGCGCTCGCCGCCGCCCGGCGCGCCTCCGTCGCGGGCGACGAAGTCGGGCTGGCGGCGGCCCGGGGTCAGATCGTTGCGGCGCTGCGCCGCGGCGC
>JAWVEZ010000090.1:0-7855 GCA_033856455.1 Solirubrobacterales bacterium
GTCTAGGGTGTCGCGCTCAGATATCGATCAGATCGACGTTGATCGCCGATATCGACGAAGCCAATCCCGGTGTCGTCCGCTGGGCACGCCGAAGTAGCGCTCTGCCGCCCCGGCGAGGGCTGCTCGGGACGGCATCAGACTGGAACACTCCGGCACGCAGGCACACAGACTCAGCTCCGGGATCGTCGGGAAGTGGGTCCCTGCCGCTTCCGGGTGGCTACCGCTTCGCTACTGAAACTGAACCCGCCCCCGGACGTGCCGGGGACCGTCCAATGGATGCCCGCGAGGAGCTCGGCCGGCTCGATGGCCATGGCCCCGGAGAGCCTGATCACGGTGTCGATCCGCGCCACCCGCTGACCGTGCTCGAGCATCCCGATCTCCGTTCTGTGTAAGGAGGCGCGCTTCGCCAGCTCCTCTTGAGAGAGCGCAGCACGACGGCGCGCTCGCGCGAGGTTCTTGCCGAAGCGGACAGCCACCTCCGCTGAGCGCTTCAGTTTGTAGGGGCGCACGCTAGCTCGCCTTCGGGAGCCAGTAACGGGCGAGGCAGTTAGCGACCGCGCCCCTGGAACGGCCGATGCGTTTGCCGATGGCGCTGGCGGTCAGCGGCAGGGCGTCCTTGTGCTGCCGCATGTGGTCGAGTACTAGTCCACCCAGCTCGCTGGGACGAAGCCGTTCGTTCCTGCTGGCTGCTTTCGACTTCGCTTTGGGTTTCTTGGATTTGATCACGGTCGTTCTCCTCTGGCCATTGCTTCGTGTTGATCCCAACTCCAGTAGGCGCGCCGCCGCGGTGCGAGATACAGATCCGGGTCAGCGTCGACGCAGTCCTCGCTGGGCTCGGGCCACTCGTGCAGGCAGTAGGTGGCCGAGGCCACCAACCACGTCGCAGAGTTGAGCCGCTCGCGAAGCGCCAGCCACCTCTCCGAGGGCACCTCGCCGGGCTCAAGCTCCGCGGTATGGATGTCTTGGATCGCAGCGCTGAGCAGTCCCCGGAAGGAGTCGATCCGCTCGGCGGCGCCTTCACGACCCTTGCGCCATTTGCGGTGTTGGGGGGACTCGGGAAGATCGCCCAGCCGGTTCTCAGCGCGTGCTTCGGCAAGCACACGCTCGCCGACTGGGGTCAGCTTCCAGTAATCGCGCCCCATCCTGTCCAGGCGCTCCACGGTGCGGTCTTGAACCCGCAGCCGTTCGAGCTGGTCGCGCAGCTTTCGGGTCGAATGTCCCTGATGGCGGAAGCCGAGGTGCTCGCCGAGATGGACGGGCCACACCGTCTCGGGGCCCTGGCGGGTTGCCCGCTCGATCGCCGCCAGGACCAGCGTGTCGGGGACCGGCTCATACGGCACAAGTTCCTGGCCCTCTAAATCCATGGTCGCCTCCGTCTCGAAGGCACCGAAGCGATGGGATGCGCCCCCGATGGGGGCCTACGCGAGTACCGTCTCGCTTGCATCGAAGCTCGTTCTTCGGTGCCGGGCCCCGGGGCGTTTCCGCGCCGCCGGGGCCACTTGTTCGCATTTGTCGCGGCCGAACGTAGGTGGACCGGAGGGTCTGCGCAAGGCTTAAATCGACCTCGCTCCGGCCTCACCTTGCCCCAGGGCTTGCCCCAGGAGCCCGTCAAGCGCGAGTTAGCGAGGAGTCACCGCTCCAACTTCGCTTGGATAAGCGAAGTTCTCGGATGCGCCCGACGGGAGTCGAACCCGCGACCTTCGGCTTGAAAGACCGACGCTCTTTGGGCCCCCGAAAGGACCCGTTGACCACTGAGCTACGGGCGCTCGTGAGGGAACGATACCCGCGCAGCGGGGTTTGAGCGTTTCGGCCGGGCTAGGCTGCCGGGATGGATCTCGGCATTGATGGGAAGGTCGCCTTGGTGATGGGCGCGAGTGCGGGGATTGGGCGCGGGATCGCCGGGGCCTTGGCGCGGGAGGGGGCTCGGGTGGCGATGGCGAGCCGGTCGGAGGAGCGGATCGGGGCGGCCGCGGCGGAGATCGAGGGGGCGGTGGCGTTCGTCGCCGACGCGGCCGACAGCGAGCGGCTCGCTCGGCTGCCGATCGAGGTCACCGGGGCGATGGGGCAGCCGGCCGACATCCTCGTTCTGAACACCGGCGGGCCGCCGGTGGGCGGGGCGCTCGACCACGGCGTCGACGAATGGCAGGACGCCTACCGCGCGCTGGTGCTGGCGCCGCGGATCCTGGCCGGCGGGGTCGTGCCCGCGATGCAGGCGCAGGGCTGGGGCCGGATCGTCAACGTCGGCTCGACGACGACGATCGAGCCGAACCCGGCGCTCAGCCTCTCGAACACGCACCGGGCCGCCGCGGTCGGCTTCCTCAAGACCCTGGCCCGGGAGATCGCGGCCGACGGGATCACCGTCAACACGGTCGCCACGGGCCGCTTCCGGACCGACCGCATGGCCGAGCTCTACGGCTCGATCGAGGCGGTCGAGGAGCAGGCCGCGGCCGAAGTTCCCGCCCGTCGCCTCGGCACCCCCGAGGAGTACGGCGACCTCGTCGCCTTCCTCTGCTCGCAGCGCGCCGCCTACCTCACCGGCACCGTGATCCCAATCGACGGCGGTCTCCTGAGGTCGTAGGTTCGATGCGCTACTGTTAACCGAATGGTTAACGATTCATTCAGAGCCCTCTCGCATCCAATCCGCAGAGGGATCGTCGAACGGCTCGCCACCGGGCCCGCCACGGTCGGCGAAGCAACCAAGGGCTTCGACGTCTCCAAGCCGGCGATCACCAAGCACCTGAAGGTGCTGGAAGAGACCGGCGTGATCACCCGGGCGATCGAGGGCCGGACGCACCGGCTCTCGCTGCAGCCGGGCGTGCTCATGGAGGCGGCCGACTGGATGGATCGCCAGCGGGCGATCTGGGGACGCCTGTTCGACGTCGTCGACGAGTACCTGAAGGAGGAGCAGAAATGAAGATGCCACCGGTCGTATCGCCAGAGGAGTGGAACGCCGCCCGCGAGGAGATGCTGGCGAAGGAGAAGGAGGTGACCCGGGCCCGCGACGCGCTCGCCGCCGAACGCCGGCGGATGCCGCGCATGGCCGTGGAGAAGGACTACAGCTTCGAGGGACCGGACGGGCCGGTCAACCTGCTCGACCTCTTCCAGGGCCGCCGCCAGCTGATCGTCTACCGCTTCTTCTTCGAGCCCGGCGTCAGCGGCTGGCCCGAGCGCGGCTGCACGGGCTGCTCGTTCATGTCCGACCAGGTCGCCCACCTCGCCCACCTCAACGCACGAGACACCACCTTCGTCAACGCCTCGCGCGCGCCGCAGGAGAACATCGAGCGCTACCGGGCGCGGATGGGCTGGGAGATCCCCTGGTACACCATCACCAGTGAGTTCGACGTGGACTTCGGGGTCGGCGAATGGCACGGCACCAACGCCTTCTATCGCGACGACGAGGACCGGATCTTCCGCACCTACTTCGTCGACGCGCGCGGCGACGAGCACCTCGGCAGCGCCTGGGCCTACCTCGACATCACCGCGCTCGGCCGCCAGGAGGAGTGGGAGGACTCCCCGCAGGGCTACCCGCAGACGCCGCCCTACTCCTGGTGGAGCCTCCACGACGAGTACCCCGAGTCATGATCGCCGCCCACGTCGCCGGCCTGCCGGTCGAGGAGCTGCTGCCCTCCCTGGCCGGCGCCGGCACCGGCCTGATCTTCGTCCGCGCCTGGATTGCGCTGCGCTGGCGCGAGGGCGAGGATGGGGAGCGATGAGCCCGGCGAGCGGCGAGACCCTGCGGATGGAACGCACCTTCCAGGCCCCCGCCCAGGCGGTCTTCGACGCCTGGACCAACGAGACGGTCATGCGCCGCTGGTTCCACGGCATGCACGACTCGGAGACCTCCCACGCCGAGGTCGACCTCACGGTCGGCGGCGCCGTCCGCGTGGTCATGCTCGACCCCGAGAAAGGCGTCGAGCACGGCGGCGGCGGTCACTACACGGAGATCGATCCGCCGAACCGCCTCGCCTTCACCTGGGTCTGGGACGACGACGAAGAACGGGAGACGCTGATCGAGATCGACTTCGAGGACGCCGACGGCGCCACCACCGTCCGCTTCACCCACTCCAACCTGCAAGACGAGGAGTCGGTCCGCTCGCACGAAGGCGGCTGGAGCAACGCCTTCGACAATTTGGAAACGAAGGCGCTCGCCCGGACGTAGGCCCCTGTCGACTTCCGCACCCACGTGCGGGAGGAAGTCGACACTACTCGCCGGGGGCCTCCCTCATCGCGGGGTAGATGATCACGTCCCGCAGCGTCTTCGCCCCGGTCAGGATCATCAGCAGCCGGTCGATCCCGAGGCCGCAGCCGCTGGCCGGCGGCATCCCGTATTCGAGCGCTTTGACGAACTCTTCGTCGTGCGGGTGCGGGTCTTCCTCGGCGCCGGACTCCTGGCGCGCGCGCTGGCCGAGGAAGCGCTCGCGCTGCTCGACCGGGTCGTTGACGTCGGTGCCGCCGCCGACGATCTCCATCCCGGCGACGATCCCGTCGAAGGCCTCGCAGACCTTGGGGTCGTCGGGGTGGACCTTGACCAGCGGCCAGATGTCGATCGGCAGCACGGTGATGTAGGTCGGCTGGATCAGCTTCGGCTCGACCAGCTTGCCCTGCAGCGTGTCGACCAGCCCGGCCCAGTCGTCGTTCTCCTCGGCGTCGTCGCCGGCGAGCTCGGCCAGCTCGTCGCGGCTCGCCTCGTAGATGTCGACCCCGGTCTCCTTCAGCAGCTCGTCGCGCAGCACCACCCGCGGCCAGGGCGCGGCGAAGTCGATCTGCTGGCCGTCGCGCTCGACCACGGTCGTCCCCATGACCTCCTCGACCACCCGGGAGACCAGCACCTCGATGAACTCCATGACGCCGTTGTAGTCGGCCCCGCCGACGAACATCTCCAGCATCGTGAACTCGGGATTGTGCTGGGGCGACATCCCCTCGTTGCGGAAGAAGCGGCCGAACTCGTAGACGTCCTCGAAGCCACCGACGATCGCCCGCTTCAGCAGCAGCTCGGTCGCCGTGCGCAGGAAGAGGTCGCGGTCGAGCTCGTTGTGGTGGGTGACGAACGGGCGCGCCGCGGCGCCGCCGGTCAGCCGCTGCAGGATCGGCGTTTCCAGCTCCACCCAGCCCCGCTCGTGCATGTGCTTGCGGATCGCGAAGGTCAGGTCGGAGCGCTTCTTGAAGATCTCCCGCGAGTCCGCGTTCGCCATCAGGTCGAGTTCGCGCTGGCGGTAGCGCAGCTCCGGGTCGGAGATGCCGTGGAAGAGGTCGGGCGGGTCGAGCAGCGCCTTGGCCAGCAGCGTGCACTCGCGCACGCCGATCGCCAGCTGCCCGCGTTTGGTCACGTAGACGACGCCCTCGACCCCGACCTCGTCGCCGATGTCGAGGTCTTCGATCCGCTCGAAGGCCGCCTCCTCCAGCGAGTCGCGGCGGGCGACCGCCTGGATCGAGCCGGTGATGTCGCGGACGTCGAGGAAGACGACCTTCCCGTGCCCGCGCTTGCCGGTCACCCGGCCCATCACCCGGTAGGTGAACTCCTCGTGCTCGCCCTCCCCCAGCGCCGCCGGGTCGTGGGCGGCGACGATCTCCTCGACGTGGGTGCGGTCGTAGAAGTTGTGCGGGTAGGGATTGATCCCTTCCGCGCGCAGACTCTCGACCTTGGCGCGCCGTGCCGCCTCACTGGCGGCGGCCGAGCGGTCGCCCGTCGCGTCCTGCGCCTCTACGGCCTGAGCGTCGTCCGTCATGGAGCGAAGCCGACAGTCACCCGCTCGTCACCTTCATAGTCCTGAAGGGTAGTGGCGTCGCGCAGCAGCTCGCGCATCGCCGGGCCGTGGTGAGTGTCGTGCTCCATCGCCATCTGCCAGCCGGACGGCGTTTCCGCGACCAGGCCGCGGATCACCCCGAGGCCGTCGGCGCCGCAGTCGGCGGTGACGGCGATCCGCGGCTCGCGGCGGATCTCGGGCGAGCGCTCGAAGATCGTCTCGTCGGTGACGTAAGGCAGGTTGGCGATCACCAGGTCGACATCCTCGAGACCGTCGGGGATCCCGGTGGCGACGCTGACGTCGAACTCGATCCCCAGCCGCTCGGCGTTCTCGCGGGCGACTTCGACCGCCTCGGGCGAGAGGTCGGAGGCGGTGACCTTGAGGTCGGGACGCTCGGAGATCAGCGCCAGGGCGATCGCCCCGGAGCCGGTGCCGACCTCGTGGACGCGGGCGCCCTCGGGCAGTTTGGCGCCGACCTCGACCAGCATCTCGGTCTCGCGGCGCGGCCAGAGCACGCGCTCGTCGACGTAGATCTCGAGGTTGCGGAAGGGGGCGCGGCCGAGGATGTAGGCCATCGGCTCACGGTCGACCCGGCGGGCGACGCGCTCCTCGATCGCGGCGGCGACGTCGGCGTCGATCTCCCCGGCGCTCTCGACCGAGAGCTCGCCGGGGGTGACCCCCATCGCGTCGGCGACCAGCGTTTCGGCATCGCCGCGGGCCTTCTCGACGCCCGCGGCGGCGATCCGCTCGGCGGCATCGTCGAGCACCGCACTCACCGTGCGGGCCGAGGGTCCCTCGCTCTGAATGTCAATTGCCGCCATTGCTAAGTCCTCTCCCCTATCTTTGCTTCAAACTTTCTTGCGCAAGCCTAACATCGATTTTCGCAAGTCCGGGCGCGCAAACGGGCGCTCAGGTCAACCGGGGTTTGGCTTCGTTCGCCGTCGGCAGGCCGATGCCTCCGTGGCGGCGGACCACGATAGCGATCCAGATCGCTCCGCCGAGCGCCATCGCCAGGCTCTCGATCTGTGCAGTCGTCAACCCAAGCGTGCCCGGATCGTTGCGGCGTAAGAACTCGATCAGGAAGCGCTCGAGCCCGGCGTAGACCAGATAGATCGCGAACAGCATGCCCGGGCGCACCCGGTCGCGCAGCTGCCAGAGCAGCCAGGCGCAGAGCCCCATCGCCAGCGCCTCGTAGACCGGGGTCGGGTGGACCTGGTCGTCGGTCGGCACGGTGCCGTCGGGATAGGCCATCGCCCAGGGCCCGTCCCAGGCCTTGCCGTAGTCGCCGTCGCCGGAGAGCTGGCAGCCGCAGCGGCCGATCGCGTAGCCGATCGCCAGCGCCGGCGCCGCCACGTCGAGCAGCGCCAGACCGATGAAGCCGCGCCACCAGGCCCAGAGCAGGACCGCGATCGCGCCGCCGATCGCGCCGCCGTACCAGACCAATCCGCCGCCGGAGAAAAGGTTGCCGAGCAGGTCGCCCTTGACGTCGCTGTAGTTCTGGGCGGTGTAGTAGAGCCGCGAGCCGACGACGCCGCCGATCAGCGCCGCGAAGCCCATCTCGTAGGCCCAGTCGGGCGGCCGGTCGGTCTCCTGGAAGCGCTTCCAGATCAGCGCCCCGGCGGCGAGGAAGCCGAGCGCGAAGCAGAGGCCGAAGGTCTGCAGCGTCAGCGGGCCGATCTCGATTCGCGGATACATAGCTAGCGGGCCCCGGTTTGCGCGCCTACCAGCATCTCCAGCAGCGCCTTCTGCGCGTGCAAGCGGTTCTCCGCCTGGTCCCAGACGGCGGAGCGATCGCCGTAGAGCACGTCGGCGCTGATCTCTTCGCCGGGGTGGGCGGGCAGGCAGTGGAGGACGATCGCCTCGTCCTTGGCGGCGGCGAGCAGGTCGGCGTCGAGCCGGAAGGGAGCGAGGTCGGCGCGCCGCCGTTCGGCCTCGGCCTCGTCGCCCATGCTGATCCAGACGTCCGTATATAGAGCGTCGGCCGAATCCGCGGCGGCGCGCGGGTCGCCGGTCAGCTTCACCCCGTGTCCCTCCTCGAGCTGGTAGCCCGGGGGCGCCGCGACGACGACTTCGACCCCGGCCAGCTCGCCGAGGATCGCAAGCGAGCGGGC
>JAWVEZ010000091.1:0-12045 GCA_033856455.1 Solirubrobacterales bacterium
TGCGCTCAACGTAGGGCATTCCGGGCGCTCTGTCAAACGCCCGAATGCCATCCTGCAAGCGATAACTCTCGACGCTGACTTGAGACTTTCCCGACCCTCACTCTAAGGTTGAGCCTTGGCCATGGAGCGGCATTGCGCTCAGGGAAGCGCCGGCAGCAGATGACCTTCCCCGCCCGTCGAAGGGTGTCCCGGCGACATCAGGTTCACATAATCGACCGCTTCGGTTTCCGGGTCGGCGAGCACCGCGGCCGCCGCTTTCCATTTTTTGTCCGCCTGCGAGGCTTCGCCGAACCGCAGCTCGATCCCCGAGGTCAGCTCGACCACCACCCCGCTCTCGCCGTAGCGACTGCTGGCGACGTAGGGGCGGAGGACCAGCGGCACCGCCCCGAGGACTTCCGCCTGTTCGAGCACCGGGCCCTTCAGGCGCTTGCCTTTCGGGGGCTCGTCGAGCGGCAGTTGCGGCAGGGTCAGGTCCTCGGGCAGGGTGAGCCAGGTCAGCAGCTCGCCGTTGGCGCCGACCGGGATCGCGTCCTCGCCGCTGCCGATCGTCGCCGCCAGAGCGAGCGGCCGCACGGTCGGGGCGACGGCCTCGTCGCGCACGACGAAGTAGTAGACGGCGGCGGCCGCGACCAGGACGAGGACGGCGGCCGCGAGCGCGCGCCTCACAGCTCCCAGCCGCCGGGCCGGCTCACCTCACCCAGCACCTGGACCTCCGGCTCCAGCTCGACCCCGGTGCGCTCGTGCACGCGCCGCCGCCCCTCGTTCATCAGCGCGATTACGTCGGCCGTGCTCGCCTCGTCGAAGTTCTCGACGAAGTTGGCGTGCACCGGAGAGAAGCGGGCGCCGCCGACGGCGAGGCCGCGGCAGCCGGCGTCGTCGAGCAGCTGCCCGGCGGTACGGCCCCCGGCCCGTTCGTCCTCCGGGTTCTTGAAGGTCGAGCCGAAGGTCTTGATCCCCGAGGGCTGGTCCTCACGGCGGCGGGCCCGCATCGTCGCCAGCGTCGCCCGGATCGCGGCCGGGTCCTCGGGGCGCAGCCGGAAGCTGGCGCGGCTGACGACTTCGCCCTCGCGCAGGCTCGAGCTGCGGTAGACGAAGCCGAGCTGGTCGGGGGTGCGGCGGGCGGTTCCGGACGCGGTCGAGACCTCGACCCACTCGAGCACGCGGGCGAGCTGGCCACCGTAGGCGTTGGCGTTCATCCGCACCGAGCCGCCGACGGTGCCGGGGATGTTGACGCCGAACTCGAGCCCGGAGAGACCCCAGCCGGCCGTTTTGGCCGCGACTGACGGCAGCCGCGCGGCGCCGCCGGCGAGCACCCGCTCGCCGTCGCGCTCGAACGCGGCGAGGTCCCCCTCCAGCTTGATCGCGAGTCCGTGGAATCCATCGTCGGCTACGAGCAGGTTCGAGCCGGAGCCGATCAGTCCTACGGCGTGACCCTGATCCTGCGCCCAGCGCAAGGCCGCGACCAGCTCCTCCCGACTGCCGGGAGCGACGTAGAAGTCGGCGGCGCCGCCGGTCCTGACTTTGGTCAGCGGCGCCAGCGGGCGGTCGGGCTCGATGCCGCTCGGCGGCGTGCTCACCCCGAGCCCCCGTCGACCAGCGCCTCGCCGAGCCGGAAGACGTCGCCGGCGCCGAGCGTGACCAGCACCTCGCCCGGCGCGCCGATCCGGCCGGCGAGGTAGCGCTCGGCGGCGGCGGCCCCGGGGGTCCAGGCGACCCGCCTCCCCCCCATGCTGTCGGCGGCCGCCTCGGCGACCGCGAGGCCGCTGACCCCGGCCAGCTCACCGACCGGCTGCTCGCGGGCCGGGTAGACGTCGAGCACGACCGCTTCGTCGGCGAGCGCCAGAGCGGCGCCGAACTGCGTCGCCAGCGCCTTGGTCCGCGAGTAGAGGTGGGGCTGGAACACCGCGACCAGGCGCTCGGGCTCGAGCTCGCGCAGCGCCGCGAGGGCGGCGCGGACCTCGGTCGGGTGGTGGGCGTAGTCGTCGTAGATCCTGGCCGCGCCGCGGCTGCCCTTCAACTCCAGCCGGCGGCGCACCCCGGGGAACTCGGCGAGCCCGTGGGCGGGCGCCAGCTCGGGGTCGATGCCGGTAGCGGCGATCGCCGCCAGGGCGGCGCGGGCGTTGGCGCGGTTGTGGCGGCCGGGGACGGCGAGATGGAGATCGTGCGGACCCGGTGTCTCGGCGTCGAAACGGACGATCTCGGTCGAGCCGGCCAGCCGGTCGAGCGAGCCGTCGGCGGGCAGGACCACGGTCGAGGCGAGATCGGCGAACTCGGCGAAGGCGGCGTGCAGGGTGGCCAGCGAGCCCCAGTGCGTGTGGTGGTCCATCTCGACGTTGGTGATCACCGCGATCTCGGGCCGCAGGCGCAGGAAGCTGCCATCGCTCTCGTCGGCCTCGGCGACGACCCACTCGCCCTCGCCCCAGCCGGCGTTGACCGCCTCGCCATCGGGGCCGAGTCCCGGCACCTCGCCGCCGACGAAGAAGGCCGGATCGGCGCCGGCGGCGCGCAGCGCCCAGACCGCCATCGCGGTCGTCGTCGTCTTGCCGTGGGTGCCGGCGATCGCGATCACCCGCTTCTCGGCGCAGAGCTCGGCCAGCAGCTCGCTGCGGTGCAGGGGCTCGACCCCGCGCTCGCGGGCCAGCGCCAGCTCCGGGTTGTCCTCGCCGATCGCGGTCGAGACGACGACCTCGGCCCCCCCCGGAAGGTTGGCGGCGTCGTGCCCGATCACGGGGTCGAGCCCGGCGGCGCGCAGGCGCTCCATATAAGAGGAGTCGGCCCGGTCGCTGCCGGTCACGGTCGCGCCGAGCCGGGCGCAGACCAGCGCCAGCCCGCTCATCCCGGCCCCGCCGATGCCGATGAAGTGCAGCCGCCGGCCTCTCCACCTGTCAGCCACGGGCCACCTCGAGGACGGCATCGGCGATCCGCCGTGCCGCGTCCGGCTTGGCGATCCGCCGCGCCGCCGTCGCCATCGCCTCAAGCCGATCCGGGTCGGCGAACAGCCCGTCGACCTCCGCCGCCAGCCGGTCGGCGTCGAGCTCGGCGTCGGCGATCACCGTCGCCGCCCCCTGCTCGCGCATCCACTCGGCGTTGGCGGCCTGGTGGTCGGCGGTGGCGTGGGGATAGGGGACGAGAATCGAGGGACGGCCGGCGGCGGTGACCTCGAAGACCGAGCCGCCCGAGCGGCCCAGCACCAGATCGGAGGCGGCGAGCACGGCGCCGAAGTCGGGCTCGTAGGGGCTCAGCCGGTAGCCCTCTTTATATGGAGCGGCGGCGAGCCGGGCGGCGAGCTCCTCGTGGTCGCGGCGGCCGCTCAGGTGGATCACTGTGAAATCGCGGCCGGGCTGCTCGGCGAACGCCTCCAGCGCGGCGAAGTTGATCGAGCGCGCCCCCTGGCTGCCGCCGAAGACCATCAGGCAGCTGGCCTCCGCCGGGATCTCCAGCCGCTCGCGCGCCGCCGCCCGGTCCGCCCCGACCACCCCGGCGGGGACCGGCCGTCCCGTCAGCTCGTAGCGCTCGCCCTCGCGGCCGGCGATCGGGAAGGCGAGGCAGACGCGCCGCGCCCGCGCCGCCAGCAGCCGGTTGGCGAGGCCCATGTGGCTGTCGGCCTCGGTCAGGACAAGGGGGATCCCAGTCAGTGCCGCGGCCAGCCCGGCCGGCCCGGCGACGAAGCCGCCGCCGCCCATCACCACGTCGGCCCCGCGCCGCCGCAGCGCCCCGCGGGCCGCGCCGACCGCGGCGAGCGCCTCCAGCCCGGCCCGCGCCGCGCGCAGGGGGTTGCGGCGGTCGATCCCGCGCACCTTGATGAAGTCGATCTCGTAACCGGCCTCGGGCACCAGCTCCGCCTCGATCCGCTCGCGGGTGCCGAGGAAGCTGACCACGGCCCCGCTGGCGCGCAGCTCGTCAGCGACCGCGATCGCGGGGACGACGTGTCCCGCGGTTCCGCCCGCTGCCACCACCACTCTTGGGTCTCCTGGCACTGCTCGATCGGCTCCTTTCACGGACGGGCGCACGCCCCCCGTCGACGACGCGCAGTTTGCCAGCGCGGGTACCCGTAGAACCGCCCGGCACCGGGGCGGTGCCGCCGCGGGCGACGTTGAGGATCAGCCCGACCGCGAACAGGCAGGCCATCAGGCTGCTGTTGCCGTAGGAGACGAAGGGCAGCGGCACGCCGGTCAGCGGCGCCAGGCCCATCACCGCGTAGAGGTTGATCACCGCCTGCACGAGGATCAGCGAGGTCAGGCCGGCGACCAGCAGCTTGCCGTAGTTGTCGCGCGCTTTCTGGGCGACTTTGAACCCGGCGTAGCCAAACATCGCGAACAGCCCGACGACGCCGACGATCCCGATCAGGCCGAGCTCCTCGCCGATCACCGCCGAGATCATGTCGGTGTGGGCCTCGGGCAGGTAGAAGGCCTTCTGCACACCGTTGCCGAGCCCGACCCCCTCGAGGCCGCCGCTGCCGAGGGCGATCTTCGCCTGCGCGGCCTGGAAGCCGGCGCCGTGGACGTCGCTGCCGGGGTTGAGGAAGCCGGTCAGACGGGCCATCCGGTAGGGCTCGACGATCGTCAGCAGCAGGGCGAGGACGCCGATTCCGAGCGCCAGCTTGGCGAGGTCGGCGGGACGCGCGCCAGCCGCGATCAGGGTGGCGCCGACGGCGAAGGCGGTCACCATCGTCGTGCCCATGTCGGGCTGCATCATCATCAGCAGGGAGCAGCCGGCGACCACGAGCAGGATCGGCATCAGCCCCTCGAGCGTGCGCGCTCGCTTCGGCTTTCGCGCCAGGAGGTCGGCCGCGTAGAGGATCAGCGCCACCTTGGTGATCTCGGAGGGCTGGATCTGCACGAAGCCGGAGCCGATCCAGCGGCTGGCGCCGTTGACCGAGTTGCCGGCACCGAGCACGACCAGCAGCAGGAGGATCGAACCGCCGAGGATCAGCGGCGTCGCCCGGCGGACCAAGGTCAGGCCGCCCTTGGTGCGGGCGGCGAAGTGCATGATCAGCAGCGCCACCGCGCCGAACAGCAGCGTCCGCTTCAGGTAGAAGGCGCTGTCGGAGAGGCCGCCGTTCTGGAGGATCCTGGTCGTCGAGCTGGCCGAGAAGACCATCACCGCGCCGAGCGCCAGCAGGCAGAGCGTCGCGGTCAGCAGCAGGCTGTACTCGGTCGAGACGGCGGCGGCGCGCGAGCGGGCTTTCTTCTTGCCCTTCGTCTTCGAGGCACCGCCGAAGCGGCGCAGGGCGAGGGTGCTCATCTCGGCAACCCCGCGACGATCTCGCGGAAGCGCTCACCGCGCGCTTCGTAGTTCTCGAAGGCGTCGAAGCTGGCGCAGGCGGGCGAGAGCAGGACGACCTCGCCGGGCACCGCGGCGGCCGCCGCGGTGCGGACGGCGTCGTCGAGGCTGGCGCAGCGGCGCAGCTCGATCCCGGCATCGGCGGCCGGGGCGAGTTCGGCGGCGAGGCGCTCGGCGGTGGCGCCGATCAGATAGCAGGCGGCACAGCGCTCGCGCACCGGCTCCAGCAGCGGCGCGAAGGATTCGTCCTTCTCGCTGCCGCCGAGGATCGCGTGCACGCCGCCCCCGAAGGCGCGCAGGCCGACCGTGGCGGCGGCGACGTTGGTCGCCTTCGAGTCGTTGACGAATGCGACCCCGCCGATCTCGGCCACGGTCTCGAGTCGGTGGGCGACCCCCTGGAAGCTGCGCAGTCCCTCGACCACCGCTTCGCGCCCGAGCCCCATCGAGAGCGCGGCGGCGGCGGCGGCCATCGCGTTGGCGACGTTGTGCGCGCCGAACAGGCCCAGCTCCGAAGCCGCGACCAGCGGCTCGCCGTCGTAGAAGATCGTGCCCTCCGCCAGCGACACCTCGCAGTCGGGGTCGGCGCCGACGCAGAAGGCCACGCGGCGGGCGCAGCCGCCAAGGTCGGTGTCGCGTAGTTCGGGGTCGTCGGCGTTGTAGACGGCGACGTCGTCGTTGCCCTGGTTGGCGAAAATCCGCAGCTTCGCGTCGCGGTAGGAGCCGAGGTCGCCGTGGCGGTCGAGATGGTCGGGCGCGAGGTTGAGGATCACCCCGCACTCGGGGGCGAAGTGGCTCGTGTCCTCGAGCTGGAAGCTGGAGCACTCGCAGACCACGGTCGCCTCCGGGTCGACCTCGTCGACCAGCTCGCTGAGCGCCGTGCCGACGTTGCCGGCCACCGCGACCGGCTCGCCGGCGCCGCGGTAGATGTGGCCGAGCAGCTCGACCGTGGTCGTCTTGCCGTTCGTCCCGGTCACCGCGAGGAAGCGGTTGGGCAGGGCGCGCCAGCCCAGCTCCAGCTCACCGACGACCTCGATCCCCCGCTCCAGAGCCGCCGCGATCACCGCCGCCTCCCGGGGAACTCCCGGGCTCTTGACGACGGTATGCGTCCCCTCGAGCTGAGCCAATCCATTCGTATCCGGAAACACTTCGACGCCGAGGTCCCGAAGTCCTTCCGCCCCCTCCGGATGCCCGGAATCGACCCCGCGCACGGTCTCGCCGCGGGCGGCCAGCATTGCCGCCGCGGCGCGGCCCGAGCGCGCCAGGCCGACGACCAGGAAGGGGCCGCGCGGCAAGGGGGGGCGTACTTCCTTGGCCGGGAGACTTGGCATGGGGCTATGTTCGTGCCCGAGCCCCCCGCACCTGTGCCGCCCGCATCCGCCGCCGATTTGCCCGGTAGCAGAACTGCTACCTTGGTCCGGATGCCCACGATCCCGCAGAAAGAGATCCGCAACAACGTCGGCGAGATCCTGCGCCGCGCCGAGGCCGGCGAGGAGTTCACGATCACGGTTTCGGGACGACCGGTGGCGCGGCTGGGGCCGCTCGGGCAGGAGCCGAGCTCCTGGGTCGACAGCGCCGAGCTCGCGGACGTCTTCGCGTTGCCCGCCGATCCGGACTTCATGAAGGACATCGAAGAGGGCTTCCGCGAGGACTGGCTGCGCGACCCCTGGGAGGAGGCGGAACGAGCGGCGCGTGAAGGCGGTACTTGACACTTCGATCCTGATCGACGGCCAATCGATGCCGCCGGAGGTCGCGGTCTCGATCAGCGCGATCTCGATCGCCGAGCTGCATTTCGGTATCGAGAGCGCCCGCGACGAGGAGGTCCGCCAGCGCCGCATCTCCCTGCTGGGACTGGTCGAGTCGCGCTTCCCCCGCCCCCTCCCCCTCGACGACCGGGCAGCCCGCGTCCTCGGGCAGCTCAAAGCGACCGTCCGCAGGCGGGGCGGCAACCCGCGAGCGAAGATGGCCGACCTGGCGATCGCCGCCACCGCCGTCGCCAACGAAGCCGTGCTGATCACCCTCAACCCGAGGGACCTGAGCCTGGTCAAGGACCTGGTCCAGGTGCGGGTGCCGGCCTAAGAGGATTGGCGAAACTCGCGTCTGCGGTCCGGCGAGCGCCGAGATTGACCCCACTCAGCTGTGGTGAATGTCGGAAGCGGCAACGGACCGCTCGGGGCCGGCGTCGGCCACCGGCTCAGCGGCCGATCGACTGCTGGTACAGCGTGAAGCCGATCCCGGAGCAGACGGCGGCGATGATCCAGAAGCGGAGCATGATCTTCGTCTCCGACCAGGCCATCATCTCGAAGTGGTGGTGCAGGGGGGCCATGAGGAAGACGCGGCGGCGGAAGGTCTTGAAGGAGAAGACCTGGATCGCGACCGAGAGCGCCTCGATCACGAAGATGCCGCCGATGATCAGCAGCAGCACCTCGGTCTGGGTCATCACCGCCAGCGCGCCGATCGCCCCGCCCAAGCCCAGCGAGCCGGTGTCGCCCATGAATATCGAGGCCGGGAAGGCGTTGAACCAGAGGAAGCCGATGCAGGCGCCGACCAGGCAGGCGGACAGCAGCGCCAGGTCCTGCTGCTCGTTGGCGACGAACGAGATCGCGGTGTAGGCGAGGAAGACGATCGCGCAGCAGCCGGCGGCGAGGCCGTCGAGGCCGTCGGTGAGGTTGACGCCGTTGGAGAAGCCGGAGAGGACGAGGAAGACGAGGATGAAGTAGAGGACCGGGCCGAGGTCGATGCTGGCGTCGCCGATCCGGAAGTAGAGGATCGGCTCGAGGCCGACCTCGTGGCGGGCAACCCACCAGAGGACGAGGGCCAGCAGCACCTGGAAGCCGATCTTGTAGCGGGCCGAGAGCCCGAGCGAGCGGCGTTTGACGATCTTGATGAAGTCGTCGGCGAAGCCGAGGCCGGCGCAGCCGAGGGCGACGCCGAAGACGGTGAGGCTCTGCGGGTCGCGGTCGGAGAGGACCAGGTAGGGGACGCAGATCGAGGCGAAGATGATCAGCCCGCCCATCGTCGGCGTGCCGGCCTTCGCGTGGTGCTCCTGCGGGCCCTCCTCGCGGATGTGCTGCCCGAACTCGCGGACCCGCAGGTATTCGATGAATTTGGGGCCGAGGAAGATGCAGATCAGCATCGCCGCCATCCCCGCGATCAGGACTTCACCCATCGGCGTCCTCCAGCATCTCCGGCAACGCCGCCGCGACCGTCTCCAGCCCGGCCGAGCGCGAGCCCTTCACAAGGACCGCGTCGCCGGCTTCGAGCTGAGAGGCGAGCCATTCGGCCGCCTCGCCGGGATCGGCGACCAGCTCGTCGGGGTCGTAGTCGCGGGCCGGCTCCCCCACCCCGATCACGAGGTCGACGCCGCTGACCCGGGCGTGCTCGCCGACCTCGCGGTGGTAGGCCGGCGTGTCGGCGCCGAGCTCGCCCATTTCGCCGAGCACGGCAAGCGTGCGCGGCGCCCCGAGGGTCGCGAGGTGGTCGAGCGCCGCGCGCATCGACACCGGGTTGGCGTTGTAACAGTCGTTCACGAGGACGATTCCGTCGCGAAGCTCCAACCGCTCTCCGCGAAACCGGGAGAAGCCTATGCTCGCAGCGCCGTCGGCCATATCCCCGGGGGCGATGCCGAGCCCGACGCCGGCGGCGATCGCGGCCAGGGCGTTGGTCAGGTTGTGGGCCTCGGCGAAGGGGAAATGGAAGCGCTGCTCGCCCAGCGGGGTCGCGACCAGCGCCTCGGTGACGCCGTCGGCGACGGTGGCCTCGACCGCCTCGACGTCGCCGCCGGGGCCGAAGCGGAGCAGCCGCTCCAGGCCCTCCAGGTGGGGCTCCAGCTCGCCCGCCGCGACCGGGGCCACCGCGGTGCCGCCGGGCCGCAGCGTCGCCAGGATCTCCGCCTTCGTGGCCGCGATCGCCTCGACCGATCCCAGCAGCTCGACGTGGACCGGGCCGACGTTGGTGATCACGGCGACGTCGGGCTCGGCGATCTCCCCCAGCTCGCGGATCTGGCCGGGCCCGCGCATCGCCATCTCCAGGACCAGCGTCTCCGTGCCCTCGGGCGCCGCCAGCACGGTCAGCGGCAGCCCGATCTCGGTGTTGAGGTTCTGCTCGTTGGCGTGGACCCGCCCGGGGATCAGCGAGCGGGCGATGTCCTTGACCGAGGTCTTGCCGACCGAGCCGGTGATCCCGACGACGCGCCCGCCCAACAGGCGCCGCCACTCCCGCGCCAGCGCCTGCATCGCCGCCAGCGGGTCCTCGACCACGAAGACCCAGCCCTTGCGGTCGTGGTTCTTGCCGGATACCGGTAAAAAATGCGATCGCAACGCGGGGCCGACGACGGCGCCCCAGGCGCCGGCCTCGAGCGCCGCCGGGGCGAACTCGCCGCCGTCGCGGTTGGCGCCGCGCAGGCCGAAGAAAAGGTCGCCGGGGCCGGTTTGGAATGAGTCGATCGTCGCCCGTGCCGGCGGGCCGGCGGCGCCCTCGGCGAGCACCTCGGCGCCGAGCGCGGCGGCGATCTGCTGCGGGGTCAGGTTCACGCCGGGCTGCCCAGCCGCCGCAGCTCCTCGCGGGCGACGTCGCGGTCGTCGAAGGGGATCTTGCGGCCTCCCTCGAACTCCTGCCCCTGCTCGTGTCCCTTGCCGGCGATCACCACGGTGTCGCCCGCCTCGGCGCGGCTCAGCGCCAGGGCGATCGCCGCCCGCCGGTCGACCTCGACCGCGACCTCGGCCGCCTGCCCTTCCGCCCCGGCCGCGACTTCGGCGACGATCGCCGCCGGCTCCTCGGAGCGCGGGTTGTCGGAGGTGATGACGGCGAGGTCGGAAAGCTCGCCCCCGGCCCGGCCCATCTTCGGCCGCTTGTCGCGGTCGCGGTCGCCGCCGGCGCCGAAGACCGAGATCAGCCTGCCCGCGGTCAGCCGCCGCGCCTCGCGCAGAACGTTCTCCATCGAGTCGGGGGTGTGCGCGTAGTCGACCAGCACGGCGAAGTCCTGGCCCTCGTCGATCGGCTCGAAGCGGCCCGGGGGCGCCGCCGCGACGGCGAGCGCGTCGATCGCGGTCTGCGGCTCGACCCCGAGGGCACGGGCCGCGGCGAACGCCGCCACCGCGTTTTCGACGTTGAAGTGCCCCGGCAACCGGGTCCGCACCGCCCCGGCCGGCGGCCGCCGCTGTTCCGGATCGACGGGCAGCGGTTCGCCGCCCATGCTCTCGTGCAGGTCGAACGCGGCCCCGGAGCCGTCGACGCGAACGTCACGAGCGAGGAAGTGGGCGTCGTTGGCACCGGCGGAGAAGCTACGGGTGCCGGGCCGGCCGGCCAAGCGGCGGCCGTACTCGTCGTCGGCGTTGACGACCGCCGTCGCCGGTTCCAGCTCGGTGAAGAGCAGGCGCTTGGCGGCGAAGTAGTCCTCCATGCCGTCGTGGAAGTCGAGGTGGTCCTGGGTCAGGTTGGTGAACACGGCAACCTCGAAGTGGATCGCGTCAGCGCGGTGCAGGACCAGGGCGTGTGAGGAGACCTCCATCACGCATGCCCGGTCTCCCCCCTCGAGCATGCGCCGAAACGTCGCCTGCAGATCGATCGCCTCGGGCGTCGTCCGCTCGACCTCCTCCTCGACCCCGCCCACCACCTGCTGGACCGTGCCCAGCAGCCCGGTCTGCATCCCAGCCGCCTCGAGGATCTCGCGGATCAGGAAGGCGGTCGTCGTCTTCCCGTTGGTCCCGGTCACCCCGACCACCCGCAGCTCCGCCGTCGGATCGCCCCAGAAGCGCGCCGCCAGCGGCGCCATCGCCGCCCGCGCGTCGGCGACCACGATCTGGGCCACGTCCAGCTCCAGCTCCCGCTCGACCACCAGCGCCGCCGCTCCGGCCTCGACCGCCGCCGGCCCGAACTCGTGCCCGTCGACCTTCTCCCCCGGCACGCAGAAGAACAGCGCGCCGGACTCCACCTTGCGGTTGTCGTAGGCCAGCGCCGCGATCTCGACCTCGAGGTCGCCGCGGGTCGCCACCGGGTCGATCTCGGCGATCAGGTCGCTCAGCTTCATCCCGGCTGAGGATATGGAGCGGCGCGGTTGGTCCCTATTCAGGCGCGACGCCCAGGTATGGCAGGGCGAAGGTGGCGATTTCGCCGAAGGCGGGCGCGGCGACCGTGCCGCCGTAGATTTCGCCCTGCGGCTGGTCGACGACCACCGCGACCAGCAGCTGCGGGTTCTGGGCCGGGGCGAAGCCGACGAAGGAGGCGACGTACTTGGTCTCCGAGTATTCGCCGTCTTCGGCCACCTGGGCGGTGCCGGTCTTGCCGGCCAGGGTGTAGCCGGGGACGCTGACCTCGGAGGCGGTGCCGCCCGGCGCCAGCACGCCCTCGAGCATTTCGCGCACCTCGGCGGCGACCTCGGGGGAGATCACCCGCCTGCCCCTCGGCTCGTGCACCGGTTCCTCGCCGATCCGCTTGATCAGCTGCGGGGGCCGCAGCCTGCCGCCGTTGGCGATCGCCGTGTAGCCGGCGATCATCTGCATCGGCGTCACCGAGAGGCCCGGGCCGAGCGGCAGGTTGCCCATCGTCGATCCTGAGTAATCGTCGAGGTCGAGGACGATCCCCTGTTCCTCACCCGGGATCGCGACCCCTGTCGGCTGGCCGAAGCCGAACCGGTGGATCCACTTGTCGAACGGCTTGGCGCCGCCGAGCGCGCCCGCGATCTTCACGGCGCCGATGTTCGAGGAGTACTTGAGGATCTCGCTGACCTTCATCGACCCCATCCCGAGATCCTCGGCGTCCCGCAGC
>JAWVEZ010000092.1:0-15633 GCA_033856455.1 Solirubrobacterales bacterium
TGCCTTGTCCCCCGCAGGCGGTGGACAAGGCACGGAGCGCCGCTAACCCTCCTCGGCGAGGATCGCGTAGATCTCGCGGCGGCTTTCGTCGAGCAACTCGCTCGTTAGGCTTCGCTCGTGGCGGGTACGCTGCGCCCATGAAGTTCCTCTTCGCCCCGATCGGGATCGGCGCCGGCCTGGTGGCCGGGATGCTGGGCAAGAAGGCATTCGAAAAGCTCTGGGCCGTGGTCGACGACGAGGATCCGCCCGAGCCCGACCAGCGCGACGCGCCGACCGTCAAGCTGGTCGCCGCGCTGGCCGTCGAGGGCGCGATCTTCCGCCTCGCCAAAGGCTTGACCGACTACGGGACCCGCCGTGCCTTTGCCGCCGCCACCGGCCGCTGGCCCGGCGAGGATCCGGCTCGCGAAGACTCCTAGCGCCGGAAACGGCCCGGAGGACCGCCTAGAACGCGAAAACGCCCCTCGCAGGGGAGGGGCGCTTCCGGGTTCACTGCGGGGGAGAGTCCTTCGTTTACCCAAGCCCCCAGCTCTTAAACTCACCTCGCTGAGCAATCGAGGGAAGGCGGGGGAGATGGAGACGTCAGCTGGGCCCGAGCGGCTCAACCAGGAGGGCTTCGCGGCCTTCGCGGCGCGAACGGGAGAGGACGCGCCGGTGGTGATGCTGAACCTGCTGCGCTTCAAGCCCGACGGTGGCCGCGAGCGCTACGGGGAGTACGGGGCCGCCGTGACGCCGCTGCTGGAGCGCGCCGGCGCCCGCGTCGTCTTCGCCGGCGACCCCGCCACGGTCCTGCTCGGCGGGCGCTCCTGGGACCTCGTCCTGCTGGTCGAGTACCCGACCCGGGGGGCCTTCCTCGAGATGATCGGCTCCGACGAGTACCAGGCGATCGCCCACCTGCGCACCGAGGCCCTGACCGAGGGCGAGCTGCACCCGCTCGACCCGGCGGTGCTGGATTGATTCGACGAGTCTGCTCCAGCCCGTCCCCACGACGGGTAACCGCAGACTCGTGGAGCTAGGAGGTCTTCTCGGGCTTCTGGCGGCCCTCGGAGACGGACCAGAGCTCGTTCGCGTTGACGAACAGCCGGGCGCCGTCGACCCGGGTCACCTCGAACATCGGCACGGGCTGAGGTTCGGCCGCGACGATCAGGCCCTTCACGTCCTCGTAGGGCTCCTGGACCGCGACCGAGTGGTCGTCCCCGAAGCGAAGGTAGGTCGGCATCGGGGTGAGCCTATCGGCAGCGCTTCGCCGCCGTGCGGGCCGCGGCGGCGGGGGCGGGTGCCGGGACGGTCGGGGCGCGGACGGCGCGGCGGCGCCCTGCGCGGCTCCTTCTCCGGCCCCCCCTGGTCGTAGCCGCGGGCGGCCCACCAGACAAGCGCCATCACCCCGAAGATCGGGATCTTCATCGCCAGGATCATCAGCACGATCGGCAGTGCTCCCATCGGCCCAGTCTAAGTCGGGGCGCAAGCCCCGTTGCGCATCAGCTCCCGGTCGCCGAGCCGGGCTCGGGCCAGGCGCCGTGCTCGCGGACCCACTCGCGGCGGCCCTCGAACGGCGTCTCGGCGTAGCTGCGCAGGGCCTCCATCGCCTCGTCGGTGCCGATCGTTTTCAGCCACTCCTCGGCTTCGACCTTGAGGCCCTCCTGCATCGGCAGCTCAGCGCCGCGCACGATCGAGCGCTTCGCGGCGGTCAGCGAGACCGCCGAGTTGGTCGCGAGGCGTTCGGCGACCTCGATTCCCCGGGCTTTCGCGTCGTCGGCGAGCTCGTTGACGATGCCGAGCTCGAGCGCGCCCTCGGGGGTGACGTAGCGGCTGCGCAGGAGGAAGTCGAGGGCGCGGCTGCGGCCGATCGCCCGCTCGAGCAGCAGCGAGCCGGTCCCGGTGAGAATCCCGAGGCTGACCTCGGGGAAGCCGACGAGGTAGTCGCCCCGCTCCATGATCCGGATGTCGCAGTTCAGCGAGAGCTCGAGGCCGCCACCGCCGGTGTCCCCGGTCATCGCCGCGATCACCGGCTTGTCGAGGGTGGAGAGCTGTCCCAGTAGCGAGTGCCAGCCGTAGATCAGGTCGTGCGAGGCGCGCAGCAGCGCCTCCCGGTCCTCGGCCAGCTCGACCAGCTCCTCGACGCTGTAGTGGGTGATGTATTTGCCGGGGGTCGCGCCGGTGATCACCACCACCCGCACGTCGTCTTCGCGCCAGCGCGGCAGCATCTCGGCGAGTTCCGCGGCCGATTCGCCGATGAAGTAGTTCATCGGCGGGTTGTTGTGCGCGGCGACGACGATCCCGTCGCGCTCCTCCACGTCCCAAACGCTCATGTGACGAGCCTAGGCGCGGCCGGGCAGGCGGGCCAGAGGTGCTGGGACCCGTTCCTGTGGAATCTCCCAGGACTCGCCTTAGGGAACCGAGCTTGCGATCTCGCAGGCGCGGGCGCCGTCGCTGCCGGCGCCGCCCAGGCAGCGGTCGTAGCCGCCGCGGCCGTCGAGGAAGTCGCCGCCGCCGCGCCCGAGCAGCCAGTTCGGGCCGTTGTCCCCGTAGAGCTGGTCGGGGCCCGGCGAGCCCTCGATCTTCTCGACGCTGCGCTCGATCCGGCCGCGGTGGCAGCCGGCGACGTCGGGGTCGCTGACCGGACCGCCGATCGTCGCGACCACGGCGATGCCGCTGTTGCGGACCCGGGCGAAGGAGGCGCTGTCGCGGTCGCCTGGCCCGCCCTCGAAGTAGTCGCCCTCGCACGGCTGGCCGCCGATCAGCAGGTCGTTGCCGGCGCCGCCGAGCATCCGCGCGGCGCCGCTGCTGAGGCGGGGGTGGAAGATGTTGATCCCGAAGATGACGTCGTCGCCGCCACCGCCGACCAACACGTCTGGAGCGCGGTCGTCGCCGCCGTAGATCGTGTCGTCCCCGGCGCCGCCGCGCAGCTGGTCGAAGCCGCCGCCGCCGTCGATCACCGCGGCGACCGTCGCCGGCACGTTCGCGGCGATCGTCAGGGTGTCGGCGCCCGGGCCGAGCGAGGCGAGGACGGCGTTGACCGCGCCGGCGCAGACGATTGTCAGCGGGCGGGCGGCGTGGCGGCAGGAGTTCGAGTCGCGCTCGCCGAGCCTGACGCCGACCCCCGGGGTGCGGCTGCTGACCACGTAGCCGGCGGGACCGCCGCTGACGACCACGTGGTTGGCGCGGCGGCTGCCGCTGATCACCAGGCTGTTGGTGTCGCCGATGCTGCGGTAGAGGTCGACGGCGGTGCGGTCACGGCCGCCGCCGGCGCCGCAGGAGAGGCGCGAGGCGAACTGGCCGCTGCACTCGTCGCCGCCGGGCCCGCCGTAGGCACGATCCCCCGGCCCGGCCCCGATCAGCCGGTCGTCGCCGGGCCCGCCGTCGAGGCGGTTGGGGGTGCTGGCGGCGCCGACCAGGACGTCTCCGCCGGAGCCGCCGAGGGCGTCCTCGATCTCGCTCAGCCGCTCGCGCTCCGCGCCCCGCACCGAGCCGGCGCCGAGGTGGATTTCGACCGCGCCGCCGGCGCTCTCGTAGGAGGCGATGTCGTGGACCCCGGGCCCGCCGTCGATCAGGTCGCGGCCGGCGCCGCCGACGGCCAGGTCGAAGTTGCCGGGCCCGCCGGAGACCCGGTCGTCCCCCGGCCCGCCGTCGACCGTGTCCTCGTCGTCCGCGGCGCCGCTCAGCCGGTCGTTGCCGTGCTCGCCGAAGACCCGGTCGCGGCCCGGCCCGCCGTCCACGGTGTCGTTGCCGCGGCCGCCGTAGATCGTGTCGTCCCCGTCGCTGCCGCAGATCGTGTCGTTGCCGCCGAGCCCGTAGACCTCGTTGTCGCCGGCCCCCGCGATGATCACGTCGTGGCCTTCGGTGCCTTCGATCCGGGGCTCGTTGGCGACGATCGTCGCCGCCTTCCCTTCGCAGGTAGGCGGCGGGGCATCGCCCCGGGCGCCGGCCGGCGCGATTAAGGCAATGAGAGCGAGCGTGAGCGAGCAGAGGGTTCGCGCGGAGCGCAAGTCAGGTTGATACCACGCTGCGGTGCTCGTAGTGGTGGCGCATCGCCGCGAGCAGCTCGGGGATGTGGTGGTCGTGCAGGCCGTAGAAGGCCTGGCGGCCGTCGCGCCGCACCCGAACCACGTTCGCCTCGCGCAGCACCCCGAGCTGCTGGGAGGTCGCGGGCTGGGTCATCTCGTTCTCGGCGGCGAGTTCGGCGACGGTGCGCTCGCCTTGGAGCATCGACCACAGGAGCCTCAGGCGACTGGCAGTCGCGAACGCGGCGATCGCCTCGGCCAGCAGCTCCGCCTCGCGCTGGGGGAGGGGACGGGTCGCCGGCTTGTGCTCGGAGGGGCGCGCCACGGCGAGAGGATATCTTGTATGCATAAGCGTGCATATGTCGTCTGGGCATACCCACGACCACAGCCACTCCCACGGCGGCCACGGTCACAGCCACGGCCTGATCGACCCGAGCATCAAACGTTCGCGGGCCGGGATCCGGGCGGTGCTGCTCTCGCTCCTGGTCCTGGGGCTGACCGCCGTGGCCCAGGCCGCAATCTTCGCCTCCTCGGGCAGCATCGCCCTGCTCGCCGACCTGATCCACAACTTCGGCGACGCGGCCACCGCGATCCCACTGGGGATCGCCTTCGCCCTGCGCTCGGCGCGGGCCGAGCGCGGCGCCGGCTACTTCGTCGTGCTGGCGATCTTCGTCTCGGCCTGCGTCGCCGGCTACGAGGCGGTGGCGCGGCTGCTCGATCCCGAGGACGTCAGCCACGTCGGCGCCCTGGCGGCGGCCGGGGTGCTCGGCTTCGCCGGCAACATGGTCGCGGCGGCGATCCGCTCGCGCGCCGGCCGCACGCTCGACAGCCCGGCTCTGGTCGCCGACGGCAACCACGCCCGCGCCGATGCCTACGTCAGCCTGGCTGTCGTCGCCAGCGCCCTCGCGGTCGCGCTCGGCGTACAGATCGCCGACCCGCTGATCGGCCTCGCGATCACCGTCGTCATCCTCAGGATCACCTGGGACTCCTGGGGGACCGTGCGCGGCGGCCACCGCCGCGATCACTGGGGCGCCTGATGGCCCTCGCCCTCTTCGTCTGCCCGCACAACGCCGGGTGCTCGCAGGCACTGATCGACGATCTCGAGCCCTGGTTAACGACAAATGCAGGCAGCGGTCCGCCGAGTCTGAGAGTGTGGCTGCGTGGAGAAGCAGCGCTCGCATCACAAGCTCGTGATCGCGATCATCGTCCTGGCGACGATCGTCGGCCTCGTCTCGGTCTTCGCGATCTGGGTCAAGCGCCAGGTGCTGGAGACCGACACCTGGACCCAGACCAGCACCAAGCTGCTCGAAGACGAGGCGGTCGAGGACGCGCTCTCCGGCTTCCTGGTCGAAGCGCTCTACGACAACGTCGACGTCCAGGGCGAACTGTCGAGCGCGCTTCCCTCTGCCGCGAAGCCGCTGGCCGGTCCGGCCGCGGCGGGCCTGCAGCAGCTGGCCCACAAAGTCGCGGCCGAAGCCCTCGCCCGGCCGAAGGTGCAGGAACTGTGGTCGGAAGCGAACCGCACCGCGCACGGGCTCTTCCTCGAAGTGATCGAAGGGGGAGGGTCGACGCTCTCCAGCGAGGGCGGCAAGGTCACCCTCGACCTCGGCCCGATCGTCGACCGGATCGGCACCCAGGCGGGGGTCGACGTCGCCGACAAGCTGCCCCCCGACGTGGCCCGGATCCAGCTGCTCGAATCCGACCAGCTGGGGACCGCGCAGGACGTGGTCAAGGCGCTGAAGGGGCTCTCGCTGATCCTGCCGCTGATCGCCCTCGCCCTCTACGCGCTGGCGATCTACCTGGCCCGCGGCTGGCGCCGCGAGGCGGTCCGCGCCTGGGGCATCAGCTGGATGCTGATCGGCGTGATCGTCCTCGTCGTCCGCTCGGTGGCGGGCGAAGCGATCGTCGGCAGCCTGGCCGCGACCGAGTCGGTCGAGCCCGCCGCCAGCGCCGCCTGGGACATCGCCACCTCGCTGCTCCGCGACGGCGGCATCGCGATGCTCCTCTACGGCTTCGCGATCTTCCTCGGCGCCCTCCTCGCCGGGCCGCTCGGCTGTGCCAAGGCCGCGCGCCGCACCCTGGCGCCGCTGCTGCGCGAACGGGTCGGCGCCTACGGGGCCGCCGCGGTCGTCGTCCTGCTTCTGCTCTGGTGGGGGCCGACCGAAGGCTTCCGCCGCCCGCTGGTGCTGCTGGTGCTGCTGGCCCTCTTCGTGGCCGGGATCGAGGCGCTGCGCGCCCAGACCCGGCGCGAGTACCCCGACGAGACCTGGGACACGATGCGCGCGCGCTGGGCCGAGCGCGCCGCGCGGCGGCGTCCTGCGGCCGCGGCCCCCGCCGCGGCGCCGGCGGGCGCCGCGAGCGCGGAGTCGGCCCGGGTCGACGACCTCGAACGGCTCGTCGCCCTGCGCGACTCGGGCGCCCTCAGCGCCGAGGAGTTCGCCCGCGAGAAACAACGTCTGCTCGAATGAAACCGGTTCACGAAAGGGGCCACCATGGACGCAAGCAGTCCTGAGAGAGAACACAGGCAGCGCGTGCAAGGACGACAGCCGACCGGCTGGACCGTCTTCGCGGGCGCCGTGATGCTGATCGTCGGTTCGCTCGACGCCCTCTGGGGCCTGGCGGCGATCCTCAACGACGACATCGTCTTCGTCGGCGGTCAGGGCGTGATCCTCGCCGACGTCACCACCTGGGGCTGGGTGCACCTGGTCCTCGGCTCGATCGTCGCCTGCACCGGTCTGGGGCTCTTCGCCGGCACCGAATGGGCGCGCTTCGCCGCGATCTTCTTCGTCGCGATCAACGCCGTCAGCCAGATCGTCTGGTTCCCGGCCGCCCCGCTGTGGGCGTTCCTGATGATCCTCCTCGACGTGACGATCATCTACCAGCTGACCGCTCGTTGGGAGGACTGACGTGTTCCCGCTTGCGGAGATCAGCTTCGGGGAGCTCCTCCTCCTCGTCCTCGAGTTCTTCCTCTTCGTGGCCTGGATCTGGATCCTCTTCGCGGTCATCAGCGACCTCTTCCGCGATCACGAGATGTCCGGCGGGGGCAAGGCGATCTGGATCATCTTCCTGGTCTTCATCCCCTTCCTGGGCGTGCTCGTCTACCTGATCGCCCGCGGGCACGGGATGCGCGACCGGGCGCTGAAGGCCCAGGCGGAGGCGAAACACGATTTCGATTCCTACGTGCGCCAGCAGGCGCACACCTCGCCCGCCGATGAGCTGCACAAGCTGAACGAGCTGCGGGAAAAGGGCGCGCTCAGCGCCGAGGAGTTCGAGCGGGCGAAGGCGAAGCTGCTCACCTAGGACCCGACGCAGACGATTAACCCAAATTCTGGGATTGCGCCGCGGCCGCTGCGGTGCGAGGCTCGGTGCATTGTGACGCTGGGCGTTCGCAAGGTCCGAGGGGACCTGATCGAGATCATGTTGTCGGGCCCGGGTGGCGCCGAAGTCGCCCCGGATCTGGCGGCGGCCTTTGCCGTCGCCGCCGACGAGGAGCGGAACGTGCTGCTCAGCTTCGAGTCCTGCGGCTACCTGGATCCCGAGGCCCTAGGCCCGATCAGGATGGGTCGCCGGCAGCTGGAGCAGGACGGCATCGAAGTCCACGTCTTCGGCGCCCCGGAGCGGGTGCGCGCCGCGATAGCGTCGCGCTGACGCCTTTTACGGTTCGTTTCCGCTGGTACGGTGCCGCATGGACCGATTCACCGGTGGCTGCCTCTGCGGCGACGTCCGAATCGTGGCCTCGGGACCGCCGTACCGAGTCGGCATCTGTCACTGCCTCGACTGCCGCAAGCACTCAGGCTCCCTCTTTCACGCCTCCGCGATCTCCCCCGAGGATGCGGTGGCGGTCGCGGGCGAAACCCGCGACTACGAGGGCCGGTTCTTCTGCCCCCGCTGCGGCTCCTCCGTGTTCGCCCGCAGCGCCGACGAGATCGAGGTGAGCCTGGGCGCCCTGAATGCCCCCGACCAGCTGATCCCAACCTACGAGAGCTGGACCGTCCGCCGCGAGTCCTGGCTGCCGCCGTTTGCGCTGGAGAAACGATACGCGCGAGCGCGGTAAGGGCTACGCGGCGATCTCGGCGAGCCACCCGCGCGTCCACGAGCAGCCCCTCGCCGCCCTGCGTCAATCCGAGCGAAGGCGGGTAGGAGCGTTTCATGGTCGGTGCTCTGATCCTGGGCCTGGTTGCCGGCGCGGTCGGGCGGGCACTCGTGCCCAACGACGTCTTCGAGGGGATGCGCGGACCGCGTTCGTGGCTGGTCTCGATCGTCCTCGGTCTGGTCGGGGCAGCCCTCGGTTGGGCGATCTTCACCGCCGCCCTCGGGATCGGCGACGAGGACATGTTCGACCTCGGCGGTCTGCTCGGCGCCCTGCTCGGCGTCGTCATCGTCCTGCTCCTCGCCAACCTGATCCTGCGTCGCGGCGATCGCGCTCCGGCCGCGCCCCGCCGGTAGGCGTAGGTCAGGCGCGCCCGGCGCGGTCTCCGCTCAGCAGGGCAAGCGATCAGGCGGCGGAGCGCAGCTGGCCGCGACGGCGCGGGAGCTCGATCAACTCCCCGCCCTCCGCATAGACAGGCTCAAAGCCCGCGACGGAGAGGACGACGAAGCTGTAGCCGCACTCGCACACCTCGCGATCGAGGTCGTCGAGGTCCTCGACCAGGATCTCGGCTTCCTCGGTGCACGATGAACAAAGGACCGCTATCTGCCACATCACCCGATGGTTGCGCGCGGCCCGGACGGATCCTCGTCTCCGTGCGAGCAGACCAGGAGGGGATCAGGCCAGTCGGCGCTCGTAGGACTGGAAGAGGGCCTGGGCGTCGGTTTCGCCGGGCTCGGTCCGCTCGAGGCGCAGCGTCGCTTGGTCGCCGTCGAGAGTCAGGGTCGAGACCTGGTTGTCGAAGCAGGGCCCCTCGAGCAGCCGCCAGCGGCACCCCGGGTCGGGGGCCCCGGCGAGTTTCGCGAGGCCCGAGCAGAGCAGGCCGAGCGGCCGCCCGAACGCCGCCCGGACGACCCGCCGCTCTTTCTCCTCAAGGGGATTCCGGTACGGAGAGCAGACGGCCTGGTAGATCGGGCTGCGGTCGGCGTCGCCGCCGGGCAGCCCCAGCTCACAGAGGTAGGCGTGGTGGACGTCGCCGGAGAGAACGACGATCGACTTCGGTGGCCTGCCGTGCTCGCCCCGCGCCACCGCGGCGAGCAGGTCCCTCATCTGCGCGAAGGAGTCCTGGAACGCGGCCCAGTGGTCGAAGTCGACACCGCGCCGCAGCAGCTCGCTGCCCCGCGCGACAACCGAGCCCCAGGCGCCGTCGCAAAGCCGCTCGTTCCAGGCCTCGAGCCGGTCGAAGGCAGGGGAGAGGAGGAAGGGCACCGTGGTCGCCAGCAGCAGGTGGTCGAAGTCGCCGCTGCAGTGCTCGACGATCCAGTCCCACTCCTGCTCGTCGAGGATCGCGCGCTTGTCCGCCTCGAGCACGCGGCCGGCGCGCGAGTCGATGAACACGGCCCTGGTTCGGCCGAAGTCGCGATGGAAGCTCCAGCGCGAGCCGGATGCGTCGACGTCGATCTCGTCGGCCCAGGCCCGAAGCGCCTCCGTGGCCTGCTGGTTGCCGCGGACTTCGCGGTAGACCTCGCTTGCGTCGAGCTCGTCCGGCGAGAGATTGCCGAGGTGCTGGTAGATCCAGTAGCTGGTGATGCAGTCGACGGCGCGGCGGTGCCACCAGGCACGGCCCCGCATCTCTTCCAGCCACGAATGGGAGATGTTCCAGTCGTCGCTCATGTCATGGTCGTCCCAGAGCATCGAGACCGAGACCGTCGAGAAGAGCCAGCGGATCAACGGCTCTTGCCAGCTCTCGCGGTAGAGCCAGGTGTACTCCTCGAAGTCGAGGATCTCTTCGCCCGGGGGCGTATCGGTGCCACGACGTTTCCTGATCTTGGCCCGGGTCTTCGGCGATCCCTCGTCGACGTAGACCTGGTCGCCGAGCAGGAAGAGCTGGTCGGGGCGACGGAAGCGCTCGTTCTCGGCCATCTGCTTCGCGAGCACCCAGAGCGCGTCCGGCTCGAAGCCGTTCTCGTGGTCGGCACCGTCGGTGAAGGGCGGCTCGTGGGGCACGGCGACGCGGCAGGAGCCGAAGGCGATCTCCAGCGGGCCGGGGCCCCCGAGGGTGCGAATCACGCTCGGTGGCATGCCATCCAGCGCCGGCCAGACCCGCTCGCCGTCCAGGGTCACCTCGTACTCGTAGGTGGAGCCGGGGTCGAGTCCTTCGAGCCGGACCAGCGCGTAATGGTGGTCTTCGAACCTAAAGGTCGGCTCGCCGCGTCCGAGGATCTCGACCTCGCACTGCTCGCTGGTCTCGACCCAGATCGTCGCCTCGGTGTCCGAGACGTAGCGAAGCAGCGGGCCGATCAGGAGCTCGGGCATCCACTCACAGTTCCTCCTCGATCTCGTCGGCTTGCTGGCCGTGGCGACGGGCCCGCTCGCGCTCGCGCTCGCCGCGCGCGGCGGCTCCCGCGGACTCCTCGGCCAAATCGTCGGCGCGGTTGCGCTTTTCCTCGGCCAGGCGCGAGAGGCGCTCCGCCTCCTCGGCCGCCCTGGCGGCCTCCTCGCGCTTCGCCCGCTCCTGCTCGTCGAGGCTGGTCGCCTTGGCGGCCCTGGTCTCGGCCTCGTCGCGGTGCGAGGCCGCCTGTTCGGCCAGGCGGTTCCTTTCGACTCGACGGCGTTCTCTGGCATTTCGCGCGATCGCGGCAGCGGCTATCGCCAGAGCCAAAATTGCGACCACGATGACGATGATCAGCACGGTGGACATCTCTTCTCTCCTCTCGTCTGGGCTTTCAACGCGAAATCGCAGGACTTGTCAGGCATTACCTCCTAAACCTTGCGGTAGCGGGCGTCGGCCATCGAGTAGAGCGCGAACCCGGCCAGCCCGGCGGCGACGATGGCGAGCAGCACCGGGCCGTAGGACGAATCCGCGAGCTGGCGCAGCGCCCCGTCGAGCCCGATCGCTTCCTGCGGGTCGTAGTTGATCGCGGCCTTGATCAGCCCGTAGCCGACCAAGGCGAAGATGACGGCCCGCGCCACGAGTCCGAAGACGCCGAGGGCGGTGTAGCCCTTGCGGATTGCGGGGGTCATCTCGCCCGTCTTGGCGTCGTCGAGGAACTTCTTCGCCAGGCCCTTGTAGGCCTGGTAGACGGCGACGCCGATCAGGGCCGCGCCGGCGAGCGCGACGAGCACCGTGCCGCCCGACCATCCGAGGACGCCTCCGGTCGCCTCCTTCGGCGTCCCCGAGCCGGTGCCGGAACCGCTGACGATCTCCACCGCCGTCACGCAGAGGATCCCGTACGCGATTCCGCTCGCGAGCGCCGCGAGCCGGTCGAAGCCGCTGTCGCGCTGTTCGGCGCCGTGGCCGACGGCGGCGCGGACCAGCCTCCAGAGCGCGTAGCCGGCCAGCCCGATCGCGACCAGGATAAGCAGGATCCTTCCGAACGACTGGCCGGCGATCGTCTTCAGCGCGTCCTGCTGGTTGGCCGCCTTGCCGCCCTCGCCGAAGACGAGCTCCAGCGCGAGGACGGCGATGATCAGATAGACGAGTCCGCGGGCGAGGAGTCCCGCTCGCGCCAGCCAGCCGAGGGGCTTGGCATCCGCGAGGTTGTCGCCTTCGCGCTTTGCCTTGTCCGCGAGGTCCTTCCCCCGCTGCTGCTCGTCGATCATCTGGCTCCTTTCTCTTCTCGCGCCGAGCGCGGGACACAGACCGTGATCGCGCCGGGTTCGACGTCGACCTTGAACGACTTGACCTTCGTGCGGTCGCCGCCGTCGAGCTCGTAGGGGACCCTGCGGTCGAGCTTCACGCGGACCTTGCGCGCCTGGGTGATGCGCACGAACGGCGACCTGTCGGCGCTGCCGAGGGCGGTGCGGGTAGCGGCGCGCACCAGCTGCACCGGCCCCTCGGAGGTGAGCACGCCGACGTCGAGCAGGCCGTCGTCGGGGCGCGCGTCGGCGAACACCTCGATGCCCCCGAACAGCGCGCCCACGTTGCCGACCAGGATGCAGCTCGCGGGCCCCTTGTACCAGCGCGTCCCGTCGATCTTGATCTTGGCCTCGAAGCTCGGGGTGTTGAGCTTCGAGGCCCCGCCGACCACGTAGGCCGCGCGGCCGAGGCGGTCCTTGAGCTCGTCGGCGCCCTTGATCATCGCCGCGTCGAAGCCGGCCCCCGCCATCACCGCGAAGCGCTCGCCCTCGAAGCGGCCGACGTCGAGCCGGCGACGCTCGCCGAGCAGCGCGACCCGCACGGCGGCGGCGATGTCCGCTTCGATGCCGAGGTTCGTCGCGAACAGATTCGAGGTGCCGGCGGGGACGATCGCGAGCGGAACCTGGGTGTCCCCGAGCGCGTTGACGCAGCGCCGCACCATGCCGTCGCCACCCCAGGCGAGGATCAGCTCGGCGCCCTCCGCCAGCGCCCGCTCGATCGCCGCCGGCGCCCGCTTGGCCTTCGGCACCTCGGTCCACAGCGGTTCCGCGACGCCCGCCTCCGCGAGCGTGCGGCGCAGCTCCGGGAGCCCGCCTCCGAGCGTCTTGCCCGCGTGGGCGACGACCGCCAGCTTCATCGCCGCGCCCGCCTCTCCGCTGCCGCGCCCGCCGCGCGGCAGGCGAACAGGGCGACCAGGATCGCCCCGATGCCGACCAGCACGCCGCCGGCCGCGTCGAGCGGGTGGTGCATCCCCTGGTACAGGCGCGAGAGCGCGACGAAGGTGACCAGCAGGATCGCCCCGGTCCAGGCCAGCGCCTTCGCGAGGCTGCTGGTGAACCGGCTCGTCAGCAGCAGAACGAGCCCGGCGTAGACGGCGACCGCGGCCGCGGTGTGCCCGGAGGGATAGCTGGTGTCGGCCTCCAGGTCTTCCAGCCTTGGGACGGACGGTCGCTGGCGGGGGACCGCGAACGAGGTGACGTAATAGGTGGCCGACTCGACCAGCAGCGCGAAGACCGCGAACGCCGCGATGCGCCAGCGCCGGGTGAGGACGCAGACGATGGCGAGCAGGCTGACGAGGGCGACGAGGACCGCGGCGCCGACCTGCGAGCCGACTTCGGCGATCGAGGTGAGCGTGCCGGTGCGGTGGTCGGCCAGGGTCCGGTTGAGGCTTTCGTCGGTGCCGTCCAGGCCGAGCCCGCTGCCACTGACCACCACCTCGACGACGAAGAGCGCGAGCAGGATCGAGGCGGCGAGCAGCGCCAGGAGGCCTCCGAGCAGCGCCAGCGCGAAGACGAGAGCGGGGTGGCGGTCGCCGAGGGCCGCGGCGAATCGGTCCGCGTATCCACCGGGGCGTGCGGCGAGCACCGTGGCCGGCTGGTGGCGCGGTTGCCTCGCGGTCGTCGTCGGCGCCGAAGCGGTGCGGGATTGTTGGCTAGTCGTCACGGCACCGCCTTACTGCCCGATCAAGCGCAAACTAAGCCCCCGGCGTGCCCACGCATGCGCGCCGCCGCTTTCCGGGTAGGGCAAGCCCGTGCCGTTTCTCCTGCTCCTGATCGTCGCTCTCTCGGCCGGGCTCGCCGCCGCCTTCCTGACCCGGCTCTATTCGCGACATACCGCGCACCCCGTGGTGGAGCTGGCAGAGGAGGCCGGGCGACACGCCACCGGCCCGGCCGCGCGGCGGGCGGTGCGCGCCGCGCGCCTCGATCCGGAGAAAGCCACCGGGCTCGCGCTCACGCTGGCGGTCGCGGCGGTTCTCGGGGGCGGCGTGGTCCTTGCCCTGCTCACGGTCGTGGTGCGCAACACCGACGTGCTCGCGGGCCTCGACACCGGCGCGGCCGAGTGGGGCAACCAGCACGCGACCGCCTGGTCGCAGGACCTGATCACGCTGATCACGGGTCTCGGCGGGACCTGGGCGGTGGTCGTCGCCGCGGTGGCGGTGGCGGCGATCGAGATCGCGCGCACGCGCAGCCGCTGGGTGGTGCCGTTCCTGCTCGTGGTCATCGTCGGGGACACGCTCCTCACCGAGACGATCAAGGCGCTCGTCGATCGCGCCCGCCCGGAGCTCGACCCCGTGGCGGCGACGCTCGGGCCCTCGTTCCCCAGCGGTCACACCTCCACCGCCGCCGCCTCATGGGCGGCCTTCGCCCTGGTCGCCGGCCGCTGGTGGGGACCACGAGCCTGGCCGGCGCTCGCGGGCGCGGCCGTCGGCATCGCCGTCGCGGTCGGAGCCAGCCGCGTCTTGCTCGACGTCCACTGGCTGACCGACGTGCTCGCGGGCCTCGCCCTCGGCTGGGCCTGGTTCGCCGCCTGCGCGATCGCCTTCGGCGGCCACGTCCTGCGCTTCGGCGCCGCCGCGCAGGCGGCGGGACGAGGCGCGGTCGAGGGCGTGCCGCGTGCCTCTGAGGAGGCAGGGCGACCATGAAGGTGAGCCGCCGTTCGTCCACTCGCAGCCGAATTGTTGGAGGAATCTCGCCACCCTCCGATGGCTTCTCAGCGAGGGCAACTGCTCGCGCTGTCGAGTCCCGCTCCAGCAAAGCGGTCAGCCAAAGGAGCGGTACCGAACATGAAACGCGTAGCCAGGGAATCTGGGCAGCGACAGCGGCGACGGTGGCCGACCCCCTCGATCGTCATCTCCGCCGTGGCCCTGTTCGTCGTCCTCGGCGGGTCAGCGGTTGCCGCGACGGGTCTGATCCATGCCGGCGACATCGCCCCGGGCGCGGTTACCGGCAAGGCGATCAGGAACGGCGCGGTCGCACCGAGTGACCTGAGCAGAACCACGCGAGCACTGCTCGCCGGCGCGCCAGGGAGCGCGGGGAGCAACGGCGCCAACGGGGCGAACGGCCCCAACGGCGCCAATGGCATCAACGGAATCGACGGCACCGATGGAACCGACGGAGCCAATGGCGCGGCCGGGACCAATGGGACCAATGGGACCGACGGGACTATCGCGCCGCTCTCGGCGAAACAGGGCCTGACCGCCCTCCCGACCACCAGTCCGCCGACCACCGTGGTCGAGCTGACGGTACCCGCCGGCAACTACGTCGTCCTCGCAAAGACCCAGCTCTCTCACACCGGCGCTGGCGACAGCGTCGAGTGCCTGCTGAAGGCCGGGGCCGTCACTCTCGACCAGGTGGCGATGAAGACCATGCCGGCGCTCGCCGCGCTCCCGGCATCGCTCCAGGCCGTGACCACGATCGCGACGTCGACCCAGCTCAGCGTCCAGTGCGACGTCTCGGTGGCGAACGGCTCAGCTGACTTCAGCAGCCTGATCGTGATACCCACTGCCTAGCCCTCGAACAGATTGTGAACCGATAGGGGAGCTTCCTTCGCCTGCGTTCTATGCCTTTGAGCCGTGCGACGCTCCCGATCAAAGGCGGTCACCTCGTGGAGCTCGCAGCGTCCAGCTCTCAGAGAGATTCGGAATAGGCCCGCTGTTTGATCCGAGTCATCGACGGTAACCCGATAGCGCCCCGCGGCCTGCGGGTCTGACCGCTCGATCGCTTCCCTCGCGGACTCTGCTTCGACCTTCTTGAAGACCTTCCACGGAGCCGCGTTCGAGGCCCAGTAGGCGATATGAAAATGTGGCATGTCGTCGCCCTAGTAAGAAACTTGGTCCTACTGGAACGGGGCGAGCAGGCATCCGTCAGGTCCAACCCGCGCTCCGAGCGCCTTGGGGGATCACGGGGGCA
>JAWVEZ010000093.1:0-14455 GCA_033856455.1 Solirubrobacterales bacterium
GAGCCCGTGCGCCAGTTCGCGCCCCCAGACCAGCGCGTAGATCGTGTCGTAGTTCGGGAAGCCGACCGGGAAGACGAGCAGCAGCAGCGCCGTCACCGCGGCGACCCAGGCGACCGGCGCCGTCCAGCTTGAGACCCTCGGTGGCACCGGCGCAAGGTACCGGGGCGGGGCCCGACGGGGCGCGACCGGGCCGTGGATACACTGGCTGGAGAGCTATGTCGGGCGCCGAGTCAACCTCCCTCTACCGCCGCCACCGCCCTGGATCCTTCGACGAGGTCGTGGGCCAGCAGCACGTGGTCCGCACCCTGCGCAACGCGGTCGAGCAGGGCAAGGTCCACCACGCCTACCTGTTCGTCGGTTCGCGCGGGACCGGAAAGACCTCGATGGCGAAGATCCTCGCCCGCTCGCTGAATTGCGAGCGCGGCGGGCCGACGGTGACGCCCTGCGGCGAATGCGAGTCGTGCGTGACGATTGCCGCCGGCACCTCGATCGACGTGATCGAGATGGACGCCGCCTCCAACCGCTCCGTCGACGACGTCCGCGACCTGCGCGAGCGGGTTGCCTACGCCCCCGCCGGCGGCCACTGGAAGGTCTACATCCTCGACGAGGCGCACATGCTGACCAAAGAGGCCTGGAACGCCTTCCTGAAGACGCTGGAGGAGCCGCCGCCGAAAACGGTCTTCGTGCTCGCCACCACCGAGTCGCACAAGGTGATGGCGACGATCGCCGACCGCTGCCAACGCTTCGACTTCCAGCGGCCCTCGCTGGAGCAGATCTCCGAGGTGCTGACCCGGGTCGCCGCGACCGAGTCGATCACGATCGACGACGGCGCCGTGGCGATGATCGCCCGCTCGGCCTCCGGCAGCTTCCGCGACGCGCTCGGGACCCTGGACCAGCTGGTGGCTTTCGGCGGCGAGACCGTCGCGCTCGACGGCGTCCTGGAAATGCTCGGCGCGGCCGACGCCGACCTGCTCTTCGAGGCCGTCGACGCGGTCGCCGCCAACGACCCCAAGGCGGTCCTGCTCGAGGTCGAGAAGATGGCCCGTTCCGGCCGCGACCCCGCCCAGTTCGCCCGCGACCTCCTCGCCCACCTCCGCTTCCTCCTGGTCACCCAGACGACGGGAGAGGTCCCGACCTCCTTTGTCGTCACCGCCACCGATTCGGAGCGCCTGCGGTCCCAGGCTCGAGCGGTCGGGCCCGCCACCCTCGTTCGAACCATCGACGACCTCGCCGACGCCCTGACCGCGGTTCGAGAGGGCGACGACGCCCGCATGGCCGTCGAGATCGCCCTGCTCAAAGCCGCCCGCCCCGATCTCGACCCGAGCATCGAGGGCTTGCTGCGACGCATCGAGCAGCTCGAGTCCCGCCTCTCCGGCAGCTCGGCCCCGCCACCACCCCCGCCCGCAGCCAAAGAGCCAGCATCCGCCCCGGCCCCGCCACCTCCGGCGCCCGAGCCCGTCGCCGAACCCTCACCAGCGCCCGAGCCAGTCGCCGAAGAACGCCCGCCCATCCCCGAAGACCACTCCGCGGCCCCGGCCCCGCCACCACCAGCCCCCGAACCCCCTCAGCCCGACCCTTCGGACCCGCCCGAACCCCCTAAGCCCGAACCTTCAGACCCGCCTGTACCCGAGGCGTCATCAGACCCGGCCCCTCCCGCGGGTGGCGGGGAAGGGGGGACCACCCCCGAGGAAGCTCTAGCTACCGCAGGGGGTGGTGGGTCCCCTGCCCCGACAGGACCCGCCGGCGACGACGCTCCGTCTGCTGACGGCAACGCCCTGTCCCTCGCCGACCTCCAGCACGTCTGGGGCACCGTCCTCGCGAAGCTGGCCGAGACCGCCCCGGCCCTGGCCGCGACCTTCGAGGGCGCCCGGCCCGACGGACTGGACGGCGACGAGCTCTCGATCGGCTTCCCGCCCGACCGCACCTTCAACAAGCGCAAGGCGGAATCGCCGGAGCGGCGCGAGGTGCTGGTCACGGCGATCCACGTGGTCACCGGCCGGATGCTGCGGCCGACCTACGACCTGCTGGACGAGAACGCGGAGCCGGCGGCGGACGCCGCACCCGCCGATCAAGCTGATGGAGTTGACGAGGAAGAGCTGCTGCGGCGGCTGAAGAGCGAGTTCGACGCGGAGGAGGTCAGTTAGGTGGCACGCGGAGGTGGACCTGGCGGGTTCGACGTCAACGCGCTGATGAAACAGGCGCAGCAGATGCAGAGCCAGATGCTGGAGGCGCAGGAGAAGCTGAAAGAGGAAACCGTCGAGGCGAGCGCCGGCGGGGGCATGGTCAAGGTCGTCGTCGGCGGCGACATGACCCTGCGCCAGATCACGATCGACCCCGAAGCGATCGACCCCGAGGAGGCCGAGATGCTCGAGGAGATGGTGAAAGCCGCGGTCGACGCCGGCCTCCGCGCCGCCCAGGACCTGGCGAGCTCCAAACTCGGCGGCGCCACCGGCGATCTCGGCGGCGGCCTCGGAGGGATGCTCGGCGCTTGAGCAGCCTGACGTGAGCACCGAGGGGCCGGCACCGCTCGCGCGCCTCGTCGCCGAGCTCTCGCGGTTGCCGGGGATCGGCCAGCGGACCGCCCAGCGGCTCGCCTTCCACCTGCTGCGCGCGCCCGACGAAGAGGCCTTCGCACTCGGCGACGCGATCCGCGAAGTCAAGGAGAAGGTCGGCCTCTGCGAGGAGTGCTTCAACCTCGCCGAGGGGCCGCTCTGCCGGATCTGCGCCGACTCCAACCGCGACCGCACGGCGATCTGCGTGGTCGAGGAACCGGCTGACGTGATCCCGCTCGAGCGCACCCACGAATACCGTGGCCTCTACCACGTGCTCGGCGGCGCGCTCTCGCCGATCGACGGGGTCGACGCCGAGGACCTGAAGATCGCCGAGCTCGTCGCCCGCGTCGAACGGGGCGGGGTCGAGGAGGTCGTCCTCGCCACCAACCCGACCACCACCGGTGAGGCGACCGCCCTGCACATCGCCGAACGTCTGCGCGGCCAGGTCGCCGTCACCCGCCTCGCCGCCGGCCTCCCGGTCGGCGCCGACCTCGAGCACGCCGACGAGGTCACCCTCGGCCGCGCCCTCGCCGGCCGCCGCAGCCTCGAGTAGCCGCTCCGACATTGACCACCCCTGGCTGTGGTCAAGCTCGGATACGCGTCCTTTCGCCGATTGGTCGAGGGGTATCGATCATTTGTCCTGGACATTCGTTACTCCGCAAATAGCGTCTTTTTGGCTGCACTGCCGTCCGCTCTGTCAGGCAGGGTCCCTGCGTGGCAACGGATGCGGGCAACGGCAGCGGTTCGGGCGGGGAGGCCGCGGGCTCGCCCGCCGGCCGCCTGGCGCGCGAGGCGGCGGCCCAGCAGGCGGCGCTGCTGGCCAAGCTGGTTGAGGAGATCGGCACCGATGACGGCGCGGCACTGGCCGCCGCGGCGCAGCGCCTGGCCACCGAGTTCGGCGACGTCACCGCCGCCGCGGTCGACGCCGCCTACGCCCGCGCCGCCGCCGAGGCCGCCGAGGCCGAGCCGCTGCCCTGGTCCCCGCCGGAAGAGCTGCCGAGCCTCTACCGGCCCGGTCACATGCGGCGCCGGCTCGAGCAGCTGATCGAGACGAACCGCCGCTACGGCCACCCCTTCGGGGTCGCGGTCTTCGACGCCTCCGGGCCGGGGACCCGCAACGGCGACCCCGGCGGCGGCCGCGAGACGGTGCTGGCGATCGTCGGCGCGGCGCTGCGCGACAGCATTCGTATCGTCGACGAAGCCTTCCAGCTCGAGGAGGACGCGATCTGCGTGCTCGCCCCCAACCTCGACACGGTCGAGGGCGTGAAGATGGCGGAGCGACTGCTGGGCAAACTCGACGAGCTGGAGCGGGCGGGCGGCCTGCGGATCGCCCTCGCCGCCGGCGTCGTCGCCTGCCCCGACCACGGGGCCGAGGCCGACGCGCTCCTGCACAAGGCCGACGCGGCGCTCTGGCGAGCGCGCGCGGTCGGCCAGCCGCTCGGCGTCGGCGCCCTCGCCGTCTGAGTTACGCCGGCAAGCGCCGCGAATCGCCGGCTCGCGGCGCTGCGCGGCAGTCGCGGCTGCGCTCGCCGGTCCGCGCCATCGCCCGTGCTTCGCCGCAGCCGACGATTCGGGCGCCCGCTCCGAGTGGGAGCCCGGCCAGCGGCGCGGCCCTGATCGCGGATGGAGCGGCCCCGGCCCACTCGAGGGTCGCCGTGACGGTGTCCCCGAGCGGAGCGCCCGCGACGGTGACCGCGAGGAGCCCGGCGTCGAGGGCCGGCGGGTCCGGATCGCGCACCCATTGCAGGTAGTCGCCGGCGGTGATCCCCGCGAGCTGGAGAGTCAATCTCTGGCGTGCCATCAGCCGCTCATCTCCTGCGGCCACTCCAGCTCGAGGCCGTAGCGGGGGGCGGCGCGCCGGGTGCGCTCGATCTCCTCGGTCCCCACCGGCGGTGCCTCCGCGCCCGCGACCGCCGGCAGTCCCGCCTCGAAGAAGAAGCCCTCGAACCCACCCGGGGTGAAGACGATGAGAACTCGGCTGGGCGTGTCGCTGACGTTTTCGAACCGGTGCAGCGTTCCGCGGGGGACGAACGCGAACCCACCCGCCCCCAGCCGCAGCGTCTCCTCGCCGGCGAGGATCTCGAACTCACCGTCGAGGACGTACCACATCTCGTCCTCGTCGCGGTGGACGTGCGGCGGCGGTCCGCCCCCGGGCGCGGCCAGGACCTCGACCGCGGCAATGCTGCCCCCGGTCTGCGCGGCGGTGGCCTTGAACGTCATCGTGTCGCCGACGATCCACAGGCGGCGACCCTCTCCGGGCTCGTAGCCGTAGGCGGCGGCGGAGAGTGGTCCTTGCGTGTCGGTGCTCGTGCTCATCGATCCTCCTCTGGTTGGCTTCAAGCAGGACGATCCCCCAGAACACAGATCAGGGCAACTACATCTAGAGATAAGTAGATAAGCTCTGCTAATGCTCGACGACGTGGTCCGACTGCGGACGCTCTCCAGCGTCGCCGAGCTCGGGTCCTTCTCCCGCGCGGCCGACCAGCTCGGCTACACGCAGTCGGCCGTCTCCCAGCAGATCGCCGCGCTCGAGGACGAGGTCGGGTTGACCTTGGTCAACCGGGCGGTTCGCCCGGTTGCCCTGACCGATGCCGGTTTGCTGCTGGTCGACAGATCCGCCCCCGCCCTCGAGCATCTCGCGATCGCCGCCGCCCAGCTGGAGGCGGTCCGAGGGCTGCAGGCGGGGCGCCTGCGACTCGCCGCTTTCGGCAGCGCCTTCGCGACCTTCCTGCCGCCCGCCTTGGCCCGGTTCCACGCCCGCCACCCCGAGGTCCGCCTCGAGCCGCTGGAGGCCGAGCCGGCCGCCGCGCGCTCGCTGTTGCGCAAGGGCGAGGTGGATCTCGCGATCACCTACAGCTTCGGGGGCGTCGGAGCCGCTGGGGAAGACGGGCTCGTCGAGGTTCATCTCCTGGACGACGAGCATCGTGCCGTGCTCCCGGCCCGCCACCGGCTCGCCTCGAGAAAAGCCGTGTCGGTCAAGGATCTCTCGGGCGAGGACTGGATCGTGCCCCGCGCCGACGGTCCGGCCGCCCGCTACCGGGAGATGCTGGAGGAGCTCTGCGCGGACGCCGGCTTCTCACCGGAGGTCGCGCTCGAGACCGACGACCTGCAGGCGGTCCAGGCATTCGTTTCCGCCGGCTTCGGGATCGCCCTCATGCACGACCTGACGATGCCGGTCCGCCGGCAGAACCTGGCGGTCCGTCCGCTCCGGGGCCCGCGACTCGCGCGACCCGTCACCGCCGTCACGGCGGCCAATCGCCGCCCGCCGCCGGTCGCCTCGATGCTGGAGATACTGACCGGGGCTTGAGCGCGAGCGGCTGCCCCGGCTGGGCGTCAGCTCGCGAGCCGCGTCCCGGGCTCCCGCTCGGACTCGTGCGGGAGCATGACCTCCGAGGCCTCCTCGGGGGTCAGGTCCGGGTAGAGGAAGGGGATCAGGAAGAAGGCGATGACGCCGCCGAGGAGCTGGAAGACGACGTAGGAAGGGACCGACGCCGGAGCGATGCCGGCGAAGGTATCGGAGAACATTCGCCCGACGTCGATCGCGGGGTTGGCGAAGCTGGTCGAGCTGGTGAAGAAGTAAGCGGCACCGATGTAGGCGCCGACCGCGGCCGGGGCCAGGTTGCCGCGCCGGCTGCGGGCCAGGGCGAAGATGACCAGGAGCAGGCCGAGCGTCGCGATCACCTCCGCGAACAGATGCGGAGGCGAGGCGCGGTGGGTGGTCGAGATCGAGATCGCCGTCAGGTCGAACATCACGTTTGCCGCCACCGCTCCGGCGATGCAGCCGAGCACCTGGGCGGGGATGTAGGCGAAGGCGTGGCGCCAGCGCAGCCCTCCGAAGGCGGCATCGACCAGCGAGACGACCGGGTTGAAGTGGGCACCCGAGATCGGGCCGAACATGAGGATGAAGGTGAACAGCCCGGCCGCCGTCGCGGCGGCGTTCTCGAAGAGCTGCAGGCCGGTGTCGTCGGGTGAGAGCTGGGAGGCGGCGATGCCCGAGCCGACCACGGTCGCGGCGAGGAAGGCCGAGCCCAGGAACTCGGCGAAGAGCCGGCGGGGGAGGGGGATCATCCGGGCGCCAGCTCTTTGCAGGTCTCCGCCGCCAGGCACTCTCGGGTGCGGGAATGGGCGATCGCCTGGACGTGGCCGCGGACCGCCACGTCGTCGTAGTGGGAGAGGACGGCGTCGGCGCAGGCGCGGACCTCCTCGTCCGCGCGCCTCCCCTCGAACTCGTCGATCAGCGCCGGCAACATCGCCGCGAGCCGCAGGCGATGGGCGGTTGGGTCGGTGCGGATCGCCTCGATCCGGTTCGCGAGCAGGTCCTGGACCCTCGCCTCGACCTCGTCGCGGATCGGCCGCACCTCTTCCAGGGAGAGGCCGCCAGGGTCGGGCACGTCCCAGCTCTCCACCGTGGTCGGCACGTAGGGGCAGGCGTCGCCGCAGCCCATCGTCACCGCCCAATCGGCGTGAAGCTGCATCTCCCGCAGCAGTTTTCGGGGTTTGCGGTCGGCGAGGTCGATGCCGACCTCCGCCATCGCCTCGACCACCCCGGGCCAGAGTTGCGCGGCCGGTTCGGAGCCGGCCGACTCGGCGCGCATGTCCGCCGGCCCGTCGCGTTCGAAGAACGCCTGCGCCATCTGCGAGCGGCCGGCGTTGTGGTTGCAGACAAAAAGAACGTGTTTCATTCCTCGCCTCCTAGGCAGCACTTAAGAGATGCTCGGCGAACTCCGCGGGCAGCCCGGCAGCGGCTACTTCGCGCGAGGCCAGCTCGGCGTCGTAGTCGAATCGCTCGATTCGCGCCGCGACCCCCGATTCGCCCGCCTCCAGGAGCGCGAAGGCCCCACGCGGGTCGCCGTCCTTCGGCTTGCCGATCGAACCGCAGTTGACGAACAGCACGCCGCCGTACTCGGCGATCCAGGGCTTGTGGGTGTGGCCGAAGACGAGCACGTCGCAGTCGGCCCCGGCGGCGATCCGCTCGAACGTCTTCGCCGGCTTGTCCTCGAAGAGGTACTCGTTGACCTTGCGCGGCGAGCCGTGGACGAGGCGGATCCGCCGGCCGCCCAGATCGAAGCGCAGATCGAACGGAAGGCCGCGCATGAAGTCCTTCGCGCGCTGGTCGGTGTGCTCCAGGGTCCAGTCGACCGAGAGCTGGCCCAGGTCGCGGTCGTGCCGGGTGACGTAGGCGCAGCCGCAGTCCTCTTCGTCGCGGGCGATCGCGTAGTCGTAGTTGCCGTAGATCGTCGCGATGCCGCGCTCCTCGATCAGGCGGCAGACCTCATTGGGCCAGGGGCCGTAGCCGACGAGATCGCCGCCGCAGTAGAGCGCGTCGGGGGCGATCCGGTCGACCCGCGCGAGCGCCGCTTCGAGCGCCGGCAGGTTGCCGTGAATGTCGGTGATGACCGCGACCGTGCTCATCGGATTCGATCCTAAGCATTGACAACCGCCATTTCAATAGATATACGTAAATAGATGGCCGTCGATTTGGAGCTGACCCCGAAGCAGAAGCGCCCGGCGGGGGAACCCTGCTGCGAGCCGGTCGTCTATCCCGACGTCGCCCGTCTGGAGGCCGAGCGGATGGCCGCGGTCGCCAAGGCGCTCGGCGACCCGGTGCGCCTACAACTGGTCGACGTGCTGCGAAAGCACGCCGGCAAAGTCTGCGTCTGCGAGTTGGTCCCCCTCTTCGACCTCTCCCAGCCCACCGTCTCCCACCACCTGAAAAAGCTGCGCGACGCCGGCATCGTCGGCTCCGAGCGCGAGGGCCTTTGGGCCTACTACTACGTGATCCCCGACGCCCTGAAGGAGTTCTCCGAATGGCTGAGCTGAGCGATACCCAGAGCCCCGAAGCCGCCGCTTCGCCCTGCTGTTCGACCGGGGCCCAGACGGACGGCGAGGAGATCCTCGACGCCGTTCGCAGCCGCTACGCGGCTGCCGCCACCAGCGTCAGCGCGGGTGCCGGGGCCGGCGCCTCCTGCTGCGCCGCGGAGACCGTGCTCGGCGAGGAGGAGGCCAAGGTCTTCGGCGCCGGCCTCTACGGCGAGGGCGAGCAGGGCGAGCTTCCCGACACGGCGACGCTGGCCTCGCTCGGCTGCGGCAACCCGACGGCGGTGGCCGAGCTTGGGGCCGGCGAAACCGTCCTCGACCTCGGCTCCGGCGGCGGCATCGACGTGCTCCTCTCCGCCCGCCGCGTCGGCCCGACCGGCAAGGCGTACGGGCTTGACATGACCGACGAGATGCTGGCGCTCGCCCGTGAGAACCAGCGCAAGGCCGGCGTCGAGAACGTCGAGTGGCTGCGCGGGCAGATCGAGTCGATCCCGCTGCCGGCCGCGACGGTCGACGTGGTGATCTCCAATTGCGTGATCAACCTCTCGGCCGACAAGGCCGCGGTCCTCGCCGAGGCCGCGCGGGTGCTGAAGCCCGGCGGGCGCTTCGCGGTCTCCGACGTGATCGCCGACGAGGACATGAGCGACGCGACCCGCGCCGACATGGCCGAGTGGACCGGCTGCATCGCCGGCGCCCTGACCCGGCGCGAGTTCGAGCAGGCGCTGGCCGCCGCGGGGCTCGAAGGCGTCGAGATAGTCGAGACCCACCGCGTTCACGACAAGGCCGGCTCGGCGATCATCCGCGCCCGCAAGCCCGGTTGAGCATGACCAAAGTCAACCTCTTCGGTCCACAGGAGCTTTACCGCCACTGGGAGGAAGGCCAGTGGAGCCCGTTCGAGATCGACCTCGCGGCCGACGCCGACCAGTGGAGGACGATCTCCGGCGAGGACCGCAGGTTGATCTTCTGGGTGCTCTCCTCGCTGATGGTTGCCGAGGAGCGGATCACGACCAAGTTCTCCGGCTTGGTCGGTGCCTACGGCAGCGAGGAGGAAGCGACCTTTCTCGCGACCCAGCAGGTCGACGAGGCCCGGCACATGCAGTTCTACGCTCGCTTTCAAGACGAGGTGGTTGCCGACCCGGCGGCGATCGGCGCCCACGTCGAGCGCGCCCGCGCGGAGATCTCCCCGGCCTTCCGCGCGATCTTCGACGTCGCCCTGGTCGAGGCGCACGAGCAGCTCCTCGCCAACCCGGCCGACGCCGAGGCAAAGGTTCGCTTCGTCACCCTCTACCACCAGATCCTCGAGGGGACGCTCGGGCTGACCTCCTTCAACTTCGTCACCGGCTATCTGGAGCGCGAAGGTCTGCTGCCGGGCTTCGTCGCCGGCTACTCGAAGATCCACCACGACGAGCACCGCCACATCGGCTACGGCACCTGGTATCTGCGCGAAGCCGTCGCCGCCGAGCCCGCGCTCGGGGACGCGGTGCGGGCGACCCTCCGCGAGCTGCTGCCGGCGGTCGCCGAATCGCTGACCCCTCCCGATCGCGAGGAGACCGACTGGAACGCTCTCGGCGCCGGCGCCGATGAGATCCGCGAGTTCGCCCTCGGCGGGCTCACCCGCCGCCTTGACGTGATCGGCGTGCCGCTGTCGACGCTGTGATTCCGCGGAGGATCGGGAGCAGTCCTTCCCCAGAGCCTGTGCAAGATCCCTGACAGAAACCGGAAATCTGTCCATAACCGGTGTAAACCTGGAGATCCGGTGGAAGAATCCCCGCAGATGCCAGGGATTCGGACCAACGCCGCTGCCGAAGTTCTCGGGGTGAGCCCCAACACGCTGCGCAGCTGGGAGCGCCGCTACGGCTTTCCGGAGCCGAAGCGCACGGTGGGCAACCACCGTAACTACGACCTGGTCGAGCTGCAGACGCTGCGCGACGCGCTTTCGCAGACCGGCAACATCTCCTCGGCGATCGCCCTCGCCCGCCAGCGCCAGGACGCGCCGGCCAGCGACGGCGAGCTGTCCACCGCCTTCGAGAGCTTCGACGAGGCCGCCGCCGACCGCGCGATCGAGGCGAGCCTCGCGGTGCGGCCGCTGGAGCGCACGGTCGAGGAGCTGCTGCTCCCCGCGATCGACCGGCTGGCCGCCGACCCCGGGCGCGAGGCCGAGCTGGAGTTCGCCGCCCGCTGGGCGACCGGCTGGCTGCACGGCGCCCGCCGCCTCGCCGCCACCGCTTCGCGCCCCGCCGGGATCCTGCTGCTCGACTCCAGCCGCGGCCTCGACGCCGAGGAAGTCCACGCGCAGGCGCTCGACCTGGCCCTGCGCCGCGCCGGCTTCCGCGTCCTGATGCTCTCCGACGAGCTCGGGGACGAGCGCATGGAGCGCGCGCTCGGCGCCCTCGACCCGACCGCGATCATCCTCTGCGGACCCGGCGCCGAGACCCAGGACGCCGTCCGCCTGGTCCGCAAGATCCGCGAGCTCGGCGTCGTCGCACCGCTGTACGGCTTCCGCGCCGCCGGCCTGATCGGCGCCGCGGTCCCCGCCGCCGGGGAGAGTCCCAGCCAGGTCACCGGCATGCTCGGCGCCGACCTCCGCCGCCGCTCTCAGGCCGCCTGACCGGCGCATATCTGCGTCCTCGGTCGGTCGTGTGCGGAGCACACTTCCCTCCCTGCGTCCTTGATCTGGCTTGGCCAGGCGACCTGAGAGGTGGTTGAAGCGTTTAACCGCCCGGGAGGTGTGCGGGGAGGGGTCGGGGTGCCCCTTTCGCTTAGTTTTTTTGTGGGACGCGCTCCCTGCGGACGCCCGCCGCGCTGAAGCAAAAAAACACAAGACGCTTCTGGGGCACCCCGACCCCTCCGCTCAAACCCCGCCGATGATCCGTCTGGGTTCGTGAGTCCGCAGTTGACCACCGTATGGGTGGTCCAGGGCGGACTCGCGAGGGACGGGGGCAACCTGCACACCTACCTGCCCTGGGGGTGTGCAGGTTGGCCCCGTCCCTACGCCCGGCTCGGCGCCGGCGCCTCCGGCTCGGCCGGGGCGCTCTCGCTGATCCCGATTCGTTCGTGCAGCCTCCGCAGGGGTGCCGGGGCCCACCAGTTCCATTTGCCGAGCAGCTCCATCAGCGAGGGCACGAGCAGGGCGCGGATGATCGTTGCGTCGATCAGCACGGCCAGCGCGGTGCCAACCCCGTTCTCCTTGATGAAGATGATCTGCGAGGTCGCGAAGGCTCCCATCGCGACCGCGAAAAGCAATGCCGCCGCGGTGACGATCCGCCCGGTCCGCTCCAGCCCGATCGCCACCGACTCGGAGTCCGAGGCGCCGTGGTCGCGCGCCTCCTTGATCCGCGAGAGCAGGAAGACCGCGTAGTCGGTGGAGAGCCCGAAGGCGACGGCGAAGAGCAGAATCGGCATCGTCTGCTCGATCGCCCCGGGGCTCGAGTAGTCGAGGAACCCCTCCAGCCGGCCGTCCTGGAAGATCAGCACCAGCAGGCCGAAGACCGCGCTGAGGTTGAGGAAGTTCATCAGCAGCGACTTGATCGGCAGCACCACCGAACCGGTCATCAGGAAGAGGATCACCAGGGTGGCGACGATCACGATCGCCAGCGCGATCGGCAGGTGGCTCTCAAGGCTCGACTGGAAATCGATGAAGTCGGCGCTGGCGCCGCCGACCAGGACGGTCGTCCCGGCCGCGGTCGGCAGCGCGCGGATCGCCCGCACGGTGCTCTGGCTGGCCTCGGAGGCGAAGGGGTTGGCGGAGGTCACCTGCACGGCGGTGACGCCCTCGGCCAGCGGCTGCGGCGGTGCCACTTCGGCGACGCCGTCGACGCCCCGGACCTCCGCGGCGAACGCAGCGGCGTCCTTGGGCCCGCCACCTTCGAAGTCGATCCAGATCGGCGTGTCGTGGTAGGGCGGGAATTCCTCGGAGACCGTGTCGTAGGCCTGGCGGGCGCTCGCCGACTCCGGCAGCACGGTCGGGTCGACGGTGTTGAACTTGATCCCCAGGAAGGGCAGACCGAGCACGATCAGGAACAGCGCACTGGCGGTCGCCACCGGGATCGGCCGCCGCTGCACGAAGCGCGAGAGCCGGTACCAGAAGCCGTGGTGGTCGGGACGGGCGTCGGAGTCGGCCCGCCGCTGCAGGAACTTGGGCGCGCCGGCGTTAACCCGAGTTCCTAAAAGGGTCAGTACTGCCGGCAACACCGTAAGGGAGACCAGCGCTGCAAACAGTGCCACCAGCGCCCCGCCGAGCCCCATTGAGTAGAGAAAGCGCTGCGGGAAGACGAGCAGCGAGGCGAGCGCAGCGGAGACCGTCAGCGCGGAGAAGAAGACGGTGCGCCCGGCCGTCGCCAGCACCCGCCGCATCGCCGCCAGCCCTGGTCCGCTCTTGGCGATCTCCTCGCGATAGCGGGAGACGATGAAGAGGCTGTAGTCGATCGCCAGGCCGAGCCCGAGCGCCGTGGTCAGGTTGAGCGCGAAGACCGAGATCGAGCCGAGCTCGGAGGCGATGCGGAGGATCAGGAACGTGCCGACGATCGCCAGGGCGCCGATCATCAGCGGCAGCAACGAGGCGACGAGGCTGCGGAAGAAGAGCAGCGAGAGCAGGAAGAGCAGCGGGAAGGCGAGCAGCTCGGCCTTTTTCAGATCTTCCTCGACCTGCTTGTTGACCTGCTCCTGGGCGACCGCGTAGCCGCCGACCACGACGTCGGGGTCGGCCGCGGTCAGCTCGTCGGCGATTTCGGCGCCGGCGTCCTGCACCTCCTTGTCGCCGGTCGGCTTCAGCGAGACCGCGAAGTAGGTCGACCGCCCGTCCTCGGAGACGAAGGCGGGGGAGCGGGTCGTGTAGTAGCCGCTGACCGCGGCCACATCGGTGCGTGCGCGGACCTCGTCTTCGAGCCCGGTGACCCGGGCGCGGGTCTCCCGCTCGCCGACCGGCGCGTCGGGGACCACGGCGATCACGGCCGGGGAGCGCAGGCCGGCGTCCTGCAGCCGTTCCTCCGCCTTGACCGTCTCGGTCGAGGGGTCGTCGGCCCCGTACGGGTCGAGCCGGCTGGCGACGCCGCCGCCGACCACGCCGGCGAGCAGGAAGAAGACGATTGCGAGCAGGCCGATGCGGCGGGCGTTGCCGTCGGCGAGGCGGGCGAGTGCGTCGAACATCAGCTGCTTCTCTCGGTTTCTTCGTCCTCGAGCGAGGCGAGCACCTCGGCTTCCATGCGCTCGCACCAGCCGGCGAACCACTCGGTGAACTCCAGCCCGCTCCGCAGCACCATCAGCGGGAACGGGTCGTCCTTCGAGGCCGCGATCGGCTCGATCGCCCGCAGCTGCTGGTTGGCGGCGAGCCGGTGGGCGCGCATCGCGGCGAGGATCGCCGGCACCTCCTCGCGCGGCAGCGCGCCGGCGAAGAACAGCTTCAGCAGCCCTTCCTCGCGCAGCTCGAAGGTCTCCGGCGGCTGCCGCAGCCATCCGAGCAGCTCCTCCTCGCCGTCGGCGGTGATCTCGTAGACGGTCCGCCGCCGGCCCCCGGTGGGCGAGTCGACCCCGACCACCAGGCCCGCCTCCGAGAGGCGCTTCAGCTCCGGATAGATCTGCCCGTAGCTGGCCGCCCAGAAGAAGCGGGTCGTGTTGTCGACGATCGACTTGATCTCGTAGCCCGAGCGCGCTTCGTTACGGACCAGGCCGAGGATCACGTAGGCGGTGGGGTTGAGCGAATCCATATGGGAGATATATCGGCTCGATATATCTGGAAGTGTGATCGTGGTCACACAGTAAGGTCGATTCGATTCGATTTCAGCGAAGGGAGACGGCGATGGGTCTGGACCAGAGCAAGATCGGCAGGGTCGTGGCCGAGCAGATGGAGGCGATCGAAGGCGATTACGGCGAGGACTGCGAGATCGGCGACGTCTGCACGATCGTCGAGGTGATCGGCCCGCACGGCTCGCACGTGCGCGTGCGCAGCAGCGACATGCGCCCGCACAGCGGCCTCGGCCTGATCCGGATGGCCGAACAGGCGATGCTCGGCAACCTGGGGGGGACCGAGTAGCGGGGGCTCAGCGCAGCTCGGCCAGCAGGGCCTCGACCACGGCCGGGTCGAACTGGGT
>JAWVEZ010000094.1:0-4336 GCA_033856455.1 Solirubrobacterales bacterium
CGCCGAGGACGAGCTGCTGGCCCTGCTGGCCGCTCCGAGCATCGCGTCCAAGCGCTGGGTCTTCGAGCAGTACGACTCGGTGGTCGGCTCGCGCACGGTGCGCCGCCCCGAGAGCGCCGACGCCGCCGTCCTCACCCTGCCCGAGTCCGACAACGCGATCGGCGTCTCGATCGACGGCAACGGCCGCCGCGTCGCCTGCGACCCCTACGCGGGGACGATCGAGGCGGTGCTCGAGTGCGCCCAGAACCTCGCCTGCGTCGGCGCCGAGCCGCTCGGCCTGACCAACTGCCTCAACTTCGGCAACCCCGAGAAGCCGACCACCGCCTGGCAGCTCGACCGCGCGGTCAGCGGCCTCGCCGACGCCTGCAACGCGCTCGGCGTCCCGGTCGTCGGCGGCAACGTCTCCCTCTACAACGAGGGTCCCGACGGCCCGATCTACCCGACCCCGGTGGTGGCGATGGTCGGCGAGCTGCCCGACCCGCACGAGGTCGGCCAGAGCAGCTTCGCCGGCGAGGGCGACGCGATCGCCCTGCTCGGCCCCTTCTCCCCCACCCTGGCCGGCTCGGAGCTGGCAAAGCAGCGGGGAGAGCTGGCGATGGGCCTGGCCCAGCCCGACCTCGAGGCGGTCGCCGCCGCCTGCGCGACGGTGCGCGAGGCGGTCCGCGGCGGCCTCGTCTCCTCCGCCCACGACGTCAGCGACGGCGGGCTCGCCTGCGCGCTCGCCGAGTCGTCGATCGGCGGTGGCCGTGGCTGCCGGGTCGATCTGCAGCCGCTGCGCGAACGCGGCTGCGCGCCGGAGGAGGCGCTGTTCGGCGAGGGTGCCGGCGGCTTCCTGCTCAGCGGCAACCGCGCCGCGCTGGAGTCGCTAGGCGCGATTGCGATCGGCGAGGTAGGCGGCGTCAAGATCGAGATCGCCGCCGGCGACCGCAGCCTGATCGTCGGCCTCGCCGACGCCGAGAGCGCCTGGCGCTCGCTGGACACGCAGGCCGAGCGCGACGGCGCCTGAGGCGAGCGCGGCGAGCAGGGCGAAGAGGTAGCCGGCGTCGGAGGCGTCGAGCGCCGCTTGAAGCGAGGCGGGGTCGCCGACGATCGCGACCAGCAGCGCGGTGCCGAGCACGGCGCCGACCTGGCGGAAGGCGGCGTTGACGGCGGTGGCGGTGGCGAAGCGATCGACGGGGACGTCGCGGACGGCGGCGGCGCCGAGGGTCGGGAAGGCGAGGCCGATCCCGATCCCGGTGAGCAGCGCGCCGGGCAGCCAGAGGCCGAGCCAGTCGGGCTCGGCGCCGGCCGAACCGAGCACCCAGACCCCGAGGGCGAAGAAGATCGTGCCGGGGACGATCACGGCGCGGTGGCCGAAGCGGTCGGCGAGGCGCCCGGCGGGACCGGCGACCACCGTAGACATCGCCGGGCCGGGCAGGGTCGCGGCCCCGGCGGCGAGCACGGTGTAGCCCCAGATCTGGGTGAGGAAGAGGACGTTGCCGAGGATCAGCGAGAAGAAGGCGGCGGCGAAGAGGATCGTGCCGAGGTTGCCGAGCACGAAGGAGCGGTGGGCGAAGAGCTCCGGTTCGACGATCGGGCGCGGGTGGGTGCGGCTGCGGACGACCACCGCGGCGAGCAGCAGCGCGGCGGCGGCGAAGCAGCTGAGCGTTCCGGCCGAGCTCCAGCCCCAGTCGTTGCCCTCGACGATCGCCAGAGTCAGCGTCGCCAGACCGAGCGCCAACAGGCCAGCTCCCGGCAGGTCGGGCAGGCGGCTGTCGAGGGTCTTCGGCTCCGGCAGGCGGCTGCGGCCGGCGAGCAGGATCGCCGCGCCGAGCGGCAGGTTGACGAGGAAGACGAGGCGCCAGTCGCCAAGCTCGACCAAGGCGCCGCCGAGGGTCGGGCCGACCGCGGCCGCCGCCGCGGCGGCGGCGCCCCAGAGGCCGACCCCGGTCGCGCGCCGCTCGACCGGGAAGCTGTCGAGGACGATCGCCAGCGAGGCGGGCATGATCAGCGCGGCGCCGATCCCCTGGAGGACGCGGAAGGCGATCAGCAATCCCAACGAGGGGGCGACCGCGCAGAGCAGGCTGGCGGCGGTGAAGGCGGCGACGCCGAGCAGGAACACGCGGCGGTGCCCGAAGCGGTCGGCCAGCCCGCCGGCCGGGACGAGCAGCGCCGCGATCACCACGAAGTAGCCGTCGAGCACCCAGGAGAGCAGGCCGCGGCTGGCCTCGGGGAAGGAGGCGGCGATGTCGGGGAAGGCGATGTTGACGATCGTCGTGTCGAGGAAGGCGACGAAAGCGCCGGCACAGGCAACCGCCACGGCTCCTCTATGACGCTGGTCATACATCGGCGCCGGCGACTATACTATGTCCGTGGGCATAACGCGAATTGCGGACGCGCAGGCGATCGAACCGAAGCGCCGCGACGGCCGCGAGCGGCTGATCAACGGCGCCCGGAAGCTGCTCGCCGAGAAGGGCTACGCGGGCATGGAGCTGCGCGACGTCGCCGAGGTTGGCGAGGCGCCCCGCGGCTCGATCTACCACCACTTCCCCGGCGGCAAGATCCAGCTCGCGGTCGAGGCGACGTCCCGTGAGGGCGCCGAGGTCCAGGCCGCGATCGAGCGCTCGCTGGAGGAGCGCGGGCTGGCCGCGACGCTGAGGATGTTCGGCGAGATGTTCGCGCGGCGGGTCAAGGACCACCCCGAGCGGCTCGGCTGCCCAGTCGCCGCCGCCGCTCTCGCCCGGCCCGAGGACCCCTCCCTGGCGGCCGCCGCGACCGCCGCCTTCGCCAGCTGGGAAGAGCCGATCGCGGCGGCGCTGCGGGACGAAGGGATCGGCAGGAAAGACGCGGCCGCCTTCGCCGGCCTCGTCGTCTCGACCATCGAGGGCGCCCTGATCCGCGCCCGCGCCGCCGGCGACCGCGCCCCGCTCGACAGCGCCGTCGCCGGCCTCGAGCGCTCGCTCGGGGCCTTGCTCGCCCCCTCGCCCTAGCGGGGCGGTTTGGGGGAAGGTCCGCATCGCGGTTTAGAAGCTCAGGCGCCGGGCATCACTTAAGGGTCCCTCCGCAAACCATGCTCGCGGGACCGGAGGGCGCGTCATGGAGGAGGAGCTATGACATCCCGCGCCGCGCGCAAGGGCCTCGTCTGCCTAGTGCTCACCGCATTGGCGGCAGCGGTATTCAGCGCTTGCGGCGGCAGCTCCGACGGCTCGTCGGGCCCGCGTGAGCTGACCTTCTTCGTGGCGATCCAGCCCGGCGGGACGATCGAGGAAAACGCCAAACGCTGCACCGAAGCGTCGAACGGCAAATACAAGATCACGCCGGAATTCCTCCCCACCGACGCCAGCCAGCAGCGCGAACAGCTGGTCCGCCGGCTCGGCGCCGAGGACCCCTCGATCGACATCGTCGGGATGGACGTGATCTGGACCGGCGAGTTCGCCAACGCCGGCTGGGTCGACGAGTGGACCGGGCCGCTGAAAGAGCAGGTGACCGAAAGCGTCTTCGCGAACGTGATCGAGACCGCCTCCTTCGAGGGCAAGCTCTACGCGGCTCCGTTCAACACCAACACCCAGCTGCTCTGGTACCGCAAAGACCTGGTCAAAGAGCCGCCGAAAACCTGGGACGAGATGATCGAACAGGCGGAAGCGCTGGAAGAAGCGGGCACGATCCAGGTCCAGGCGAACCGCTACGAGGGCTTCATGGTCTGGGCCAACGCGCTGATCGAGAGCGCCGGCACCGAAATCCTCTCCGGCCCCGAAGAAGTCGACCTCGAACAGGGGCCGACCGAAAAAGCGCTCGAGGTGATGGGACGCCTCGCCAGCTCCTCGGCGGCTCCGGCCAGCCTCTCGACCTCCGACGAGGACAGCGCCCGGCTCGGCTTCGAGGCCGGCGAATCGGCCTTCATGACCAACTACACCTTCGCCTACGCGAGCGCCCAGTCCGAAGCGCCGGAGATCGGCAAGGAGATGGGCTACGCGCGCTTCCCCGAGGTGGTCCCCGGGACCCCGAGCAAACCGCCGCTCGGCGGCTTCAACCTCGCGGTCAGCGCCTTCTCCGAGAACAAGGACGTCGCCTTCGAAGCGGCCACCTGCCTGGCCGACGAGGAGAGCCAGAAAACGGCGGTCGAGCTGGACGGCCTGCCGCCCTCGCGCTCTGACCTCTACTCCGACAAAGCGGTGCAAAAAGCCTATCCCGGCTTCGCGCAGCTGGTCAAAGAGTCGATCGAAGCTGCCGGGCCGCGGCCGACCACTCCCGCCTACCAGGTCGTCTCGCTGGCGGTCCAGCGCACCCTGCACCCGCCGGACAAGATCGACCCCGACGACGCCAGCTCGATCTACGAGGAGCTGAAGTCCAATCTCGA
>JAWVEZ010000095.1:0-19756 GCA_033856455.1 Solirubrobacterales bacterium
AGCTCGCCGGCAGGTAGGCGTCGACGGGGACGTCGAGGCGGACCGGCTCCGGCGCCTCCTCGCGCTCGCCGTCCTCCCCACCGGCCTCGGCCACCGCTTCGTCGATCATCTGGCAGTAGAGCTCGAAGCCGACCGCGGCGACGTGGCCGGACTGCTCGTCGCCGAGCAGGTTGCCGGCGCCGCGGATGTCGAGGTCGCGCATCGCGATCCGGAAGCCGGAGCCGAGCTCGGTGTGGTCGGCGAGGGTGGAGAGGCGCGCCGCCGCCTCCTCGGTCAGCGCCTCGGCCGAGGGGTAGAGCAGGTAGGCGAAGGCGCGCTCGCGAGAGCGCCCGACCCGGCCGCGGATCTGGTAGGCCTGGGAGAGCCCGAGCTGGTCGGCGCGCTCGACGATCAGCGTGTTCGCGGTGGGGATGTCGAGGCCCGACTCGATGATCGTCGTGGTCACCAGGCAGTCGGCCTCGCCGCGCAGGAAGCCGAGCATCGTCTCCTCCAGCCGGTGCTCGTCCATCTGCCCGTGCGCTTCGGCGAAACGCGCCCCCGGCAGCAGCGCCCGCAGCCGCTCGGTCACCTCCGGCAGCGAGTCGATCCGGTTGTGCAGGAAGAAGGCCTGCCCGTCGCGCTCGAGCTCGCGCCGGATCGCCTTCGCGACCAGGTCCTCGTCGAACGGGCCGACGTAGGTGCGGACCGGGCGCCGGCCCTCGGGCGGGGTCTCGATCACCGAGATGTCGCGCAGCCCGGCGAGGCTCATCTGCAGGGTGCGCGGAATCGGCGTCGCCGAGAGCGCCAGCACGTCGACCTTCAGCTTCAGCTGGCGCAGCAGCTCCTTCTGTTTGACCCCGAAGCGCTGCTCCTCGTCGACGATCACGAGGCCGAGGTCCTGGGCGCGGACGTCGCGCGAGAGCAGCCGGTGGGTGCCGATCAGGATGTCGACCTTGCCGGCCTCGAAGTCGGCGAGCACGGCTTTCGTCTCCGCCGCCGGGCGCAGGCGCGAGACCCCCTCGACCCGGAAGGGGAGGTCGGCGAGGCGCTCGCGGAAGGTGCCGAAGTGCTGCTGGGCGAGGATCGTGGTCGGGACGAGCAGGATCACCTGCTTGCCGTCGGAGGCGGCCTTGACCGCCGCCCGCAGCGCCACCTCGGTCTTGCCGAAGCCGACGTCGCCGCAGACCAGCCGGTCCATCGGCCGCTCCGATTCCATGTCCCCCTTGACCGCCTCGATCGCTTCCATCTGGTCGGCGGTCTCACGGTAGGGGAAGGCCGCCTCCATCTCGATCTGCCACTCGCCGTCGGGCGGGAAGGGGTGGCCGCGGCGCGAGCGCCGCTCGGCGTAGAGGTTGAGCAGCTCGCCGGCCAGCGCCCCGGCCGCTTTGCGGGCCCGCGCCTTGAGGTTCTGCCAGCGTTTGCCGCCGAGCGCCGAGAGCGTCGCTTCGCCGCCGGCGCCGACGTAGCGGGAGAGCTTCTCGAGCTGGTCGGTGGGGACGTAGACGCGGTCCTCGCCCTTGTATTCGAGGTAGAGGTAGTCGCGGGTGACGCCGCCGACCTCGCGGGTCTCGAAGCCGGCGAAGCGGGCGACCCCGTGGTCCCCGTGGACGACGTAGTCGCCGACCCGCAGTTCGGAGAAGGCGAGCCGGCCGCGACCGCCGGCGATCGCCGGCTCCTCGGCTTTGCGGCGGTGGACGAGGCGGCGGAAGGGATAGACGGCCAGTTTCAGCTCGGGGCTGACGAAGCCCTCGCGCAGGCGCGCCTCGGCGAAGGCAAGCCCGGGGTCGGGTGAGATCCGGCCCCCTTCGAGCAGGCGGGCGTCGAGCCGGTCGAGCCCGTAGCGGGTGCGCTCGGCCTCGCCGCGGCTCTCGAAGGCGACGACGGTGCGGTAGCCGGAGCGGACCAGTTTCTCCAGCTCGGCCTCGGCCTCCTTGACGCTGCGGGCCGGCGACTCGGCGCGGGCGGCGCGGAAGGCGTCCTCGTCCTCCTCGCCGGCCCCCGTCAGCGAGAGGGCGGCACGGGCGGCCAGCGGCTCGGCGACGTCGACGTAGAGGTGCTGGGCGTCGTCGGCGTGCATCGCCGTGGTCGCGTCCTCCCAGTGGTCGCGCAGCGCCGGCTCGATCTCCTCGGCGGCGGCCAGCACCACCGCGGCGGCCTCGGGGACGAGCTCGAGCGGCGCCTGGAACTGGTCGAGCGGCAGCGCTTCCGCCAGGTTCGGGGCCTCGCCGCCTTCCTCCTCCGCCGCCATCGCCGCCAGCTCGGCGAGCTCGCGGTGCTCGGCGTCGAGCTCGGCGGCCGGCGCCAGCTCGACCCGCTCGGCGTCGCCCAGCGAGCGCTGGGTGAAGGTCGAGAACCAGCGCATCGAGTCGACCTCGTCGCCGAACAGCTCGATCCGCACCGCCCGCTCCTCGGTCGCCGGATAGACGTCGAGGATGCCGCCGCGGACCGCGAACTGGCCGCGCTCCTCGACCTGCTCGACCCGCTCGTAGCCGGCCGCGACGAGGTCGTCGGCGACGGCGCCGAGCTCGACCTCCTCGCCCTTCTCGATCGCGAAGCCCGCCGGTCGCAGGGAGGCGTCCGGGACCGCCTCGGCGAGCGCGGTGGCGCTGGCGACGACGACCGCGTCGGGCTCCGCGGAGAGCGCGTCGAGCGCATCGATGCGGAGGCCGACCAGATGCGGCGGCGGGGTGACGCTGGAGGCGTAGCCGGTCCCGCGCGAGGGGTAGAGACGGACCCGGCGCGGCGCCAGGTAGGCGCGCAGGTCGGCGGCGAGGTCGCGGGCGGAGCGGTCGTCGGCGCTGACCAGGAGGGCGGGCCGGCCGCCGAGCCCGCGATCGTCCTCGAGCAGCGTCGCCAGCAGCAGCGGCCGCAGCATCGCCGAGGCGCGCAGGTCGACCGCCTCCCCGCCATCGGCCGCCGCGCGCACGCGGCCGCAGAGCGCGTGGACGCGCTCGTTCTCGGCCGCGATGTCGAGCAGGGGGCGAAGGCTCATCTGTCGGCCTCTGAGGTTGACAGGCGGCGTCCTCGGTCGGCTGCCTGCGGGTCACGCACTGAAGTGCGCTCCCCTTGTCAGCCTCCCTGCGTCCTTGCCTGTCAACCTCAGAGCCTCGACAGCGGCACTATTTGGGGAAGCCGCCGGCGCGCACGTGCTCGACCTGGCCGGCGCCCTCGGAGGCCGAGCGGCCGACCACGTCGTCCCACTCGTGCAGCATCGCCTTGAGGCGCGCGACGGCCTCCGGCGGGTGGTTGGAGACCTCGGCGGCCAGCTCCAGGGCCGCGGTCTCGGTGCCGGCGGCGGGCGCGACGCGGTTGACCAGCCCGAGCCGCAGGGCCTCGTCGGCGCCGACGGTGCGCGAGCTCAGCAGCAGGTACTTGGCGGTGGCGAGGCCGCAGAGGGTGACCAGGCGGGCGGGGCCGACCGGCATCCCCAGCGCCGCGCCGGGGAAGCGCATCCGCAGGTTGGAGCCGCCGACCCGCATGTCGCAGGCGATCGAGATCTCGGCGCCGCCCCCGACCACGTCGCCGTGGCAGACGGCGATCGTCGGCTTCGGGAAGGCGACGATCGTGTCGTAGAGGTCGGAGAAGAGCTGCATGCGGCGCACGTGCGCCTCGGCGTCGAGCTGCTCGCGCACGTCGGCGCCGGCCGAGAGCCCCATGTGGTCGGCCGAGCTGATCACCAGCACGCGGACTGCCTCGTCGCCGCGGGCGACCGCGAGGTGCTCGAGCAGCTCGCCGAGCATCTGGGTGTTGATCGCGTTGCGGGCCTTGGGCCGTTCGAGCCGGATCAGGGCGATCCCCTGCTCGTCGACCCGGTAGCTGGTCACCGCCGCGTCTGCGCCGTTCTCACTCATCATCGTCCTCGGAACCTAGCTTTTCGACCAGCCGCTCGGTCTCGCGGGCGGCGTCGGCGACCAGCTCCTCGACCTCGGCCCTGGGCTCGCGGAACTTGCCGAGCACGTAGGCGGAGACGATCTCGGGATCGGTCGAGTCGGGCCTCCCCACCCCCACCCGGACGCGCCAGAACTCAGGGCTGGCGAAGCCCTTTTTCAGGCTCTTGAGGCCGTTGTGGCCGGCCAGGCCGCCGCCGAGCCGCGGCTCGATCCGCCCGAAGGGGAGGTCGATCTCGTCGTGGACGACGACGACGCGGTCGAGCGGCACCTTCAGCGACCCGCGCGCCGGCCCGGCCGAGGTGCCGGATTCGTTCATGAAGGTGAGCGGCTGCAGGAGCGCGACCCGCGGGCCGCCGGGAGCGATGCGCCCTTCGGCGATGCGGCCGCGGAACTTGTCCTTGGCCCGCGGCAGGTCCCAGCGCTTGGCCAGCTCGGCGAGCACCTCGAAGCCGACGTTGTGGCGGGTGCCGGAGTACTCGGGGCCGGGATTGCCCAAGCCGACGACGAGGATGCGGTCGCCCTGCTCGCCGCGATCGCCGCGGCGGAACAGACCCACGGGGACTACCTACTCCCCGTCGGAGTCGCCCGAATCGCCCTCGGAGTCGTCGCCGCTGTCCTCGCCGACCAACTCCGTCTCCTCCTCGACCTCGGTCTCGACGACCTCTTCGACGCGCGGCGGCGAGAGGTTGACGATCGTGATCTCGTCGAGGTCGTCGGCGACGAAGGTGACGCCGCTGGGCGGGGTTACGGCGGAAAGCTGCAGGGTGTCGTTGATCTCCATCGCGGAGACGTCGACGACGATCCGGTCGGGGATGTCGGTGGGCAGCGCTTCGACGGTGATTTCGTGGGTGACGTGCTCGAGCACGCCGCTGGCCTTGACGCCGGGGGCGTCGTCGGCACCCTCGAGCTCGATCGCGACGTCGGCCTGGATCGCCTCTTTGAGGTTCACCTGCTGCAGGTCGAGGTGCTGGATCGAGCCGCGCACCGGGTGCAGCTGCTGCTCCTTGATCACGACCGGGACCGCTTTGCTGCCCTCGACCTCGACGTCGAACAGCGCGGCACCCTCCTGGATGATGTTGCGGACCTCGCGTTCGGAGACCTGGAAGGCGGTTGCCTCCTCGCCGCTCGTGTAGACGACGCCGGGAACTACCCCGTCGCGGCGCAGGCGGCGCGAGGCGCGCGAGCCGAAATTGGCCCGCGGCGCGACCTTCAGAGTTGAGCGTCCAGCTGCCATCGGACGGGAGAGGATAGAGAAAGCGGCCGCAAAGCGGCTCCTGTGGCAACCTTGAACGATGGCCGAGGACTCGAAGATCCCCAAGGGAAGGCTGCGCCGCTCGGCCAAGCTGGGCTCGATCGTCGGCGTCCAGGGCGCCCGCTACGCCGGCACCAAAGCCGCCAACGTCGGCCGCGACGAGGAGGCGAGCCGCGATCACCTCGAGCAGCGCCACCTGGAGACGGCGATGAAGATGGTCGGCGCGCTCGGCCAGATGAAGGGCGCGGCGATGAAGCTCGGCCAGTTCGCCTCTTTCATCGACACCGAGTTCATCCCCGAGGAGTACCGCGAGATCTACCAGGAGCAGCTGGCCAAGCTGCGCACCGACGCGCCGGCGATGCCCTGGGAGCAGGTGGTCAAGGTGCTGGAAGAGGAATACGACGGGGAGCCGCTCTCCGAGTACTTCGCGGAGATCGAGGAGGAGGCGTTCGCCGCCGCCTCGATCGGCCAGGTGCACCGGGCCGAGCTGCTCGACGGCCGCCAGGTCGCGGTGAAGATCCAGTACCCGGGGATCGCCGAGGCGCTGGAGGCCGACCTGCGCAACGCCGGCACGCTCGTGCGGCTGGCCAAGGCGATCGCCCCCGGGCTCGACGCCAGGGCGATCGCCGACGAGCTGCGCGAGCGGGTGATGGAGGAGCTCGACTACGAGTACGAGGCGCAGAACCAGCGCGCCTTCGCCCGCGCCTACCGCGAACACCCCTTCATCTACGTGCCGGAAGTGGTGACGCGGCTCTCGCGGCGGCGGGTGCTGGTCACCGAGCTGGTCACCGGCAAGGGCTTCGAGGAGATCAAGGAACTGCCGCACGAGGAGCGCAGCCGCTTCGGCGAGATCGTCTTCCGCGGCAGCTTCGGCTCGATCTACCACCTGCAGCACTTCAACGCCGACCCCCACCCCGGCAACTACATCCTCATGGAGGACGGCCGCGTCGCCTTCCTCGACTTCGGGATGACCAAGAAGCTCGACCGCGAGCAGATCCTGCTCGAGCAGCGCGCCTTCGACGCCGCCTCGCGCGACGACCCGGAGGCCTTCCGCCAGGCCCTGCACGACCTCGGCTTCGTCAAGAAGCCCTCGAAGCTCGACGCCGAGCGGCTGATGGACCACATGCGGGCGGTCGGCGGCTGGTACGTCGAAGACCGCGAGATCGAGATCACCCCGCGGCGGGTGATGAAGATCATCGAGTCGACCAACGACCCGCGCTCGGAGTACTTCGACCTGATGCGGCGCGAGTCGATCCCGGCCGACGAGCTGATGGGGCGGCGGATGGAGATCGGCGTGGTCGCCGTGCTCGGCCAGCTGCGGGCGAAGCGCAACTGGCACCGGATCGCCCGCGAGTGGGTCTACGCCGACCCGCCGGCCACCGAGCTCGGTCAGCAGGAGTGGGATTACTTCGAGGAACGCGGGCTAAAGCGCACGCCCGGTTTGGCCGAAACCACCTGAGAACCAGGACTTTTCGACGACTCACGGAGGAACGATGAAGCGCATCAAACGCGGCTGGGCACTGACCAAGAAGAGCTGGGCGCTGCTCAACTCACACCGCGAGCTGATCCGCTTCCCGCTCTACGGAGCGCTGGTCACGATCCCGCTGGCGATCGTCTTCCTCGGCCCCGGTCTCTACCTGCTCGACCAGAAGAGCTACGGCGGCGCGATCCCGCTGTTGGTGCTCGGCTTCTACGTGCTCAGCGTGGTCGGCTTCTTCTTCGCGGTCGGCCTCGCGGCGGCCGCCAACCAGATCTTCCAGGGCAAGGAGGCGACCGTCTCCGACGGGCTCGCCGTCGCCCGCCAGCGCCTCCCCGAGATCTGCGGCTGGGCGGCGCTCTCGACCGCGATCGGCCTGGTGATGGCGCTGCTGGAGAACCAGGGCGGCGTCTTCGGCCAGATCGCCGCGCGAGTGGTCGGGCTGGCCTGGGCGCTGGTCACCTTCATGGCGGTGCCGGTGCTGGCGATCGAGGGCCCTGGCCCGTTCACGACCCTGAAGCGCTCGGGGGCGATCTTCAAACAGAAATGGGGCCAGCAGATCACCGGCAACATCGCGATCGGCGGCGCGATCGGCCTGCTCGCCATCCTCCCGGCGGGGATCCTGATCGGCGTCGGGGTCGCGCTGTGGTCGAAATCCGGGGCCGCCGCGGTGGTCCTGATCCTGGTCGGCTCCGTGGTCATGTGCGTGGCGCTGCTGATCTCGAAGGCGCTGAGCGGCGTCTTCGGCGTCGCCCTTTACCGCTACGCGGTCGAGGGAGAAGCGGTCGGCGGCTTCACCGAGGAGGAGCTGGAGTCGGCGGTGAAGCTGAAAAAGGGCAAGGGACACGCGCCGCCCACCGCCAGCCCCGGCACCGTCTGATCGCGGCGGCGGCTGCGGCCGTCACTGAGTTCAAATACTCAATACGGTCCCGGCCATGCCCGAGCTCGAGGTTCGCAACCTGACCAAGCGCTACGGCTCGACCGTGGCGGTGAACGACCTCTCTTTCGCGGTCGAGGCCGGGCGGGTGACCGGCTTCCTCGGTCCCAACGGGGCCGGCAAGACGACGACGATGCGGGCGCTGCTCGGGCTGCTGCGCCCGACCCGCGGCGAAGCCCTGGTCGAGGGCCGGGCGCCGGCGGCGATGGAGCGGCCATTGCACACGATCGGCGCCGCCCTGGAGGCGACCGCCTTCCACCCCGGCCGCTCCGGCCGCAACCACCTGCGCGGCCTCGCCGCGGCGGCGAAGATCCCGACCTCGCGGGTCGACGAGGTGCTGGAGATGGTCGAGCTGACCGGGGCCTCCCGGCGCCGGGTCAAGGGCTACTCGCTGGGAATGCGCCAGCGGCTGGCGCTGGCCGCCGCGCTGCTCGGCGACCCCCACATCCTGATCCTCGACGAGCCCGCCAACGGGCTCGACCCGCAGGGGATGCGCTGGCTGCGCGACCTGCTGAAAGCGCAGGCCGCCGAGGGGCGCACGGTGCTGGTCTCCAGCCACGTGCTCTCCGAGGTCGCCCAGACCGCCGACGAACTGATCCTGATCCGCAAGGGCGAGCTGGTCGCGCAGACGACCCTGGCCGAGTTCACCGCCGGCGGGCGGGCGGCGATGCGGGTGCGCGCCGCGGACCCCGAGGCGCTGGCGACGGCGCTCGGCGAGCGCGGTGGCACGGTCGGCCGCGACGAGGACGGGGCGCTGCTGGTCGAGGGGCTCTCCGGCGAGCAGATCGGCGAGCTGGCGCTGGAGCGCGGGATCGCGCTCCACGAGCTGGCGGCGCAGCGCTCCAGCCTCGAGGCGCGTTTCCTCGAGGTGATGGGCGAGGACGGCGGCGCGGAGGAGGCGGCGCCGTGAACCTCATGCGCAGCGAGTGGATCAAGCTCTTCACGACCCGCACGACCTGGGTGATGCTGGGAATCGGGCTGCTCTGCGAGGGCCTCTTCGCCGGGCTCTACGTCGGCCTCACCTCGCTTGCCAACATCGTCGGCGAAGATGGCGAAGGCTTCGAAGAGGTGCTGACCGGCCTCGGCCTGCTGATGACGCTGATGTTGGTGCTGGGCGTGCTGGTGATCACCACCGAGTTCCGCCACGGGACCACCGGCTCGACCTTCCTGGTCACCCCGAAGCGCTGGCCGGTGATGGTCGCCAAGCTCGGCGCCTGCGTGCTGATCGGACTGCTCGCCGGCCTGCTCTTCGTCCTCGTCAACGGCGGCCTGGCCCTGGGGCTCTTCGACGGCCGCGGCGGCACCCTGCCCCCCACTTCCAGGATCGCCGAGATCTACGCCGGCGTCATCGCCTCCTTCGCCCTGCTGGCCGCGTTCGGGCTCGGCATCGGGGCGATCGTCCGCAACCAGGTCGGGGCGATCATCGCCGCGATCGCCGTCTTCTTCGTGATCTCCGGCCTGCCCGAACTGCTGCCGGGGACGATCGGCGAGTACTTCCCGGCCCAGGCCGTCGGCACCCTGCACGGCCGGGTCGAAGGCGAGGGAACCCTGACCCAGGTGGGGGCCGGCTTCATCCTCGCCGCCTGGTCCTTCGCCCTGGTCGCGGTCGGTACCGCGCTGACCGTCAGGCGCGATCTAAGCGAGTAGCGCTCCGTGATTTGTCCCCCGCAGCAGGGGGACAAGTCACGTGAGGCTGTCGAAGAGCCGCGGGTCGTTCGAGCAGAGGCCGGTGACGCCGGCGTCGAGAAGCTTGCGCATGCGGGCCGCGTCGTCGACCGTCCAGGCGATCAGCTCGACCTTGGCGAGCATGCAGATCCGCCCCAGCCGCGGCGTGATCAGCGGGTGGTAGACCCACATCGCCTCGACCCCCATCTGCGGCAGCTTCTGCGCCGCCAGCCCGGGCAGGCGGTGGCGCATCGCGACCAGCGCGCCGGCCATCGGCGCCTTCGCCCAGCGCTTCCTGGTCCAGTCCTTGGTCACTTTCGGATAGGTCCAGCCGCGGCGCAGCTCCGGCGCCAGCCGCAGGATCTCGCCCAGCGAGTAGAGCTCCATCGTCGAGACCATCGCCCGCTCCATCAGCCCGCGTTCGCGCAGCGCGAAGACGATCTCCTCCTCGCGGCCCGACAGCTTGATGTCGAGGTCGATCTCGACCCGGTCGAGCGGCGGCTCGAGGAAGGCGTCGAGGACCTCGGTCAGGGCCAGCGGGGTGCGGCGCTCGGCGTCCTCCCAGTCGTGGGCGACGACCAGCGGCGCCCGCTCCTCCAGCGGCAGGTGCGCGTCCGGCAGCCAGAGGACGTCGAACTCGATCGTGTCGACCCCGGCCTCGACCGCCGCCGCGAAGCTCTCCAGCGTGTTGCCGGGCACGATCGCGTCGGCCCCCTTGTGGCCGACCAGGCGCGGCTTGCTTTCTTTTTCGATCATCGGCGTACCTTGGTTTCAGGCTGAGCGGTCGGCAAGGCGAGGCGTGGTGGCTGGGTGCTCAGCGCCAAGTGGGGCGGTGACGAGACGACTCGCGGGTAGCGGCGCTACCCGCGACGTTGGGGAGGCGCCGAATCCACGCCGGCGATGTGCGCCCAGGCGCCGCGACTCGCCGCAGCCGCCCGCTCAAAACAGTTGATTCTCTCCCGCGAAGATCTCCGAGACGGAGTCGTCGGTGAAGATCCGCCGGATCGAGTCGGCGAAGGTGCTGGCGGTCGAGAGCACGGTGATGTTGTCCGGCGCGCCGGGGCGCAGCGGCAGGGTGTCGGTGACGACGATCCGCTCGATCGCCGAGTCGGCGATCCGCTCGTAGGCGGGGCCGGAGAAGACGCCGTGGGTGGCGCAGGCGATGACCCGCGCGGCGCCCTCGTCGAGCACCGTCTGGGCGGCGGCGCAGAGGGTCCCGGCGGTGTCGATCATGTCGTCGACCAGGACCGCGGTCTTGCCCTCGACGTCGCCGACCACGTAGCCGATCTCGGCGACCTGCTGGGCCGGCCGCTCCTTCTCCATCACCGCCCACTGGGTGCCCACCCGACGGGCGAAGTTGCGGGCCGTCTTCACGCGACCGGCGTCGGGCGAGACGATCACCAGCTCGTCTTTCAGTTCCTGGTCGATGAACCACTGGGTCAGCATCGGGTATGCCGTCATGTGGTCGACCGGGACGTGGAAGAAGCCCTGAACCTGGCCGGCGTGGAGGTCCATGGTGAGGACGCGGTCGACCCCGACCGCCTCCAGCGTTTTGGCGACGATGCGGGCGGTGATCGGCTCACGCGGGGCCGACTTCTTGTCCTGGCGCGCGTACCCGTACCAGGGCATCACGGCGATGATCCGGTGGGCGGAGGCGCCCTGGGCGGCGTCGATCATCGTCAAGAGCTCGACCAGCGAGTCGTTCGGGGTCATCCCGGTCTGCTCGTTGGCGCAGGTCGACTGCACGAGGAAGACGTCGGCGCCGCGGATCGACTCCTCGTAGCGGCAGTAGACCTCGCCGTCGGCGAAGGTCTTCAGGGTCACCTGGCCGAGGTCGAGTTCGAGCTTGCCGGCGACTTTGGCGGCGAGATCCATCGAACTGCGGCCGCCGAAGACCATCATCCGTTTGCGGTAATCGTGCTCCATGCCGGTATCCACCTGGGGGCGATCCTCGATCGTACTCACGAGCCTTCTTCCTCTCGAATCTTCGCTGCCTTGGCGGCGGCGTATCCGTCGATGTTTCGCTGCGCGTTCTCGCTCACCGCAAGCGCCCCCTCGGGCACGTCGGACTTGATCACCGCGCCGGCGGCAGTGTAGGCGGAGTCGCCGACTTCTACCGGGGCGATCAGCATCGTGTCAACGCCAACCCGCACGTCGACGCCGATTACGGTCCGGCTCTTGCGGAAACCGTCGTAGTTGGCGGTGATCGTGCCGGCGCCGATGTTGCTGCCGGCGCCGACGTCGGCGTCGCCGAGGTAGGTGAGGTGCGGGACCTTGGCGCTCTTGCCCACGTGGGAGTTCTTGATCTCGACGAAGGTGCCGGCCTTGGCGCCGGCGTCGAGCAGGGCGCCGGGGCGCAGGTAGGCGAAGGGGCCGACGCTGCAGCCGTCGCGGACCTCGCAGTCGATCAGGTAGGACTGGATCACGCTCGACTCGACCCCGACGGCGCTGTCGATCAGCGTCGTGTGGGGGCCGACCACGGCGGCGGTGCCGACGCTGGAGGCACCCTGCAGGGTGGTGCCGGGCTCGATCCGGGCGTCGGCGGCGATCTCGACGCCGACGTCGATCCAGGTCGAGCCGGGGTCGACGATCGTCACCCCGTCGAGCATGTGCCGCTCGAGCAGGCGCCGGCGCGCCTCGCTCTCGACCGTGGCGAGGTCGACGCGGTTGTTGACGCCCATCGTCACGGCGACGTCGTCGGCGAGATGGGCGGCGACCGAGTAGCCGGCCTCGCGCAGGGCCGGGAAGACGTCGGGCAGGTAGTACTCGCCCTGGGCGTTGTCGTTGGAGAGCCCCTCCAGGGCGGCTTTCAGCGGCGCCGCGTCGAAGGCGTAGGTGCCGGCGTTGATCTCGCGGATCGCCAGCTCGGCGGGGTCGGCGTCGCCGTCGGCTTTCGCCTCGGCGACCCGCTCGACCTCACCGGAGTCGGCGCGCACGACGCGGCCGTAGGAGCCGGGGTCGTCGAGCTCGATCGTCAGCATCGTCGCCGCCGCCTCGGAGGCGAGGTGCGCCTCCAGCAGCTGGCGGATCGTCTCGGTCGAGATCAGGGGCACGTCGCCGGAGAGAACGAGCACGTGCTCGGCCGCCTCGATCAGCGGCAGGGCGGCGCGGATCGCGCCGCCGGTGCCGTCGGGCTCGGGCTGCTCGACCGTCTTCACTCCCTCCGGCAGACCGGCGGAGATGTCGCGGCCGGGCGAGACGATCGCCGCCACCTCGCCGGCGCCCGCCTCGCGGGCAGCGAGGATCGGCCAGGCGACCAGCGGCCGCCCGCAGACAGGGTGGAGCATCTTCGGCGTGGAGGAACGCATCCGCGTACCCTCCCCCGCCGCCATGACAAGGCAAGTAAGGGACGACAAGGGCCACATGGTATTGGCGGACGCGCCAGGCCGCTGCGTCTTGGCGAGATTCGACTGAACGCGGCTAGGCGCGCTTGGCCAAGTCTTTGCCGACCAACGCGATCGACGTCAGCGTCCAGCCGGCGAAGATCAGGTCGATCCCGAGCAGGAGGCCGATCGCCCAGTCGGCCGAGCTCGGGAACTTGGCCAGGACGAGGATCCCGATCAGCAGGCCGCAGACGCCGCTCAGCCCCATCAGCCCGGCCCCCTCCTGGCCGCGGCCCATGAAGGCGACGGTGACCCGGGTGACGCCCATGAAGAGGAAGTAGATCCCGAGCACGAAGGTCAGGGTGAGGGTGCCGTTGTGCGGCTCGATGATCAGCCAGAGGCCGACGATCACGGTCAGCGCCGCCCAGACCAGCCGCAGCAGCAGCGAGCCGACCGAGTGGGCCGAGAAGGCCGCCGCGATCAGGACGCCGCCGACGAAGACCAGCACCCAGCCGATGAAGATCGCCGTCCCCACCGCGGCGACCGCCGGGACCAGGATCGCGAAACAGCCGGTGAGGATCGCCAGGATCCCGACGCCCATCAGCACCTTCCAGCTGCGCTGCAGCCCCGCGCGCACCTCCGGGTCCATCGACGCTCCTCCGATCTCCATGTGGAAACCCTAAGCGCCCTCGCGGACGCGTGCACGCTCGCGTTCGTAGAAGCGCACCCACTTGCGGACGGCGTTGTCGGAGACGCCGTACTTGCGACCGACCGCGCAATAGCTCGTCGCCTCGAGCTCGGCCAGCAGCTTCTCGTACGGCGGCCGCTCGCTTTTCCGGATCGACGGATTGGGCTTACCTCGCAAATGGGAGCGGTCCCAGCGGACGCCGCACGAGCGTGAGCAGTACCGCTGGCCGCCGGTGGAAGGGACGAAGGACTGGCCACAATGGCGGCACTCGCGCCGCGCTCTCGTGATCTTGTTCTTGCGCCCACAATGCGTCGGCAGAGTGGCTGCGCAATTAGGGCAAAGGATCCTCAGGTTCTCCAGCCGGTGGTCGTCCCGAATGCCGTTGATGTGGTCGAGGATCATCCCCATCGGATTCCCGTTCCAGGTCTCGCCCTGGCCGCACATCTCGTAGATTGGCTGCTTCAGACCCTCCCGGTAGAGCCTCTGCTTCAGGTGCGATCTGGAGTAGCTCGAACCCTCAACCAAAATCTCTGAGAGCCCCTTCCCCTTCCCAAGGTTTCCCATCCCCGCCCGCCGCTGATCGAAGTGCGCCGTGGAGATTCCCCATGCAGCTGCGTGCTTGCGAAGGACCCGCCAGCCGCCTCCGGTGGCGCAGAGACCCAAGCGACGCAAGCTCTCAGCCCACGAATAAGAGGCGGCGATCGCCTCCCTCGCCTGCTCCTCCGTGTAGCTAAGTCGTGGCCCTGGCACGAGAGAATCATCTCAAATCGTGCAGACAGAACGCTTCACTGGGGAGCCCGGGCTTGAACCGGGAATGCGGCATCCAAAGTGCCGAGTGTTGCCTATTACACCACTCCCCAAGGAGTACCTAAAGCTTACGCTCGCTAACTCAGTCCTCGCCGCCGCGCGGGACCTTGCCGCCCTTGGCGCCGGGCTCCTGGGCCGGGCCGCTGGGCGAGGCGATGCCGAGCACGCGCATCGCCTTGAGGCCGAGACCGAGCTTCTCGCGGCCTTCGGTGGCGGAGACGTCGTGGCCGCAGAGCTCCTTCACCCGCTCCAGCCGGTAGCGGACCGTGTGGCGGTGGGTGAACAGCTGTTTGGCGGTGGCGGCGACGTTGCCGTCGTTGTCGAGGTAGGCCTCGACGGTGGTGACCAGCTCGGTCTCGTACTGGTCGTCGTAGTCGGAAAGGGGCTGGATCGTCTCGGCGTAGAAGCGCTGCAGCTCCCCCGGGTCCTCGCTCATCGCCGGCAGCAGCAGGCGGTAGGCGCCGGTGTCCTCGAAGGCCAGGGTCGAGCGCCCCTCGGCCTCCCCCACGTTGACCGCGAGGTGGGCCTCGGAGCCGGCCCGGTAGAGGTCGACCGGGTCCGAGCAGCGGCGGCTGCGGCCGATCGTCAGGTGGAAGCCGGCAAGGCTGTCGTCGAGCTCGCGGGCCAGCCCGGCGACGGCGCGGGCGAGCCGCTCGTCGTCCTCGGCGGGCACGATCACCGCCAGGTTGGCGGCCGAGCCCTCGCCGTGGTCCTCGGCGCTGGCCAGCGAGCCGGGCGCCAGCGAGCGCAGCGCCCGCAGGGCCAGGGTGAGGACGCGTTCGCGCCAGTCGCCGGTCTGCGCGGCGCGCGGCGCGGCGCGCAGCACCAGCACCCCGGCGCCGCGGTCGAGATCGGCGCCGAGCTCGGAGCCGCGGGCGATGATGTCGCCGCGGTCGGTGACCCGCCGCGCCAGCACGTCGCCGACGAAGGCGCTCGCCACCTCCTCGCTCTCCCACTCCGGCGAGCGCGAGCGCTCCAGCTCCAGCGCCAGCAGGGTCGTGACCATGCGCGCGATCGCCGGCTCGGGAGGAGTCTTGGCCCGGTAGCGCAGCTCGCCGACCGCGGCGTCGGCGACCCGCAGCTCGACCGAGGTCACGCCCTCGCCGCCGGAGAGCAGCCGCTGCTCCTGGTCGGGCGAGGCGCCGGCGACCGCCAGCACCGCGCTGGAGCGGTCGATCAGGGCGACGCTGGCGTCGAGCAGCCGCGCCGCGGCCCGCGCCACCGCGGGCAGCCCAGCGCCCGATTCGACCGCTTCGGAGAGCGCGTCGAGCAGGCCTGGATCTTCCGCATGCGCCGGGATCTTGGTCTCCTTGGTGCCACCGGGCATCCGCCCATTATCGCCACAGTCCCGCCTCGGCGGGACTAATCGCCGTTGATGAAGTTGACGATGTCGGTGTAGTAGTAGACGATCACCAGCCCGATCACGACCCCGGCGACGATCAGCGCGGCGAGCACGAAGAGCGAGAGGAAGCCGGCCGCGGCCTTTTCCCAAATCCGCCCATGGGAGCTCAGCGCCGGGGTGAGGATCAGCACGGCGAAGGTGACCAGGCAGATCAGGCCGGCACCGCCGAACAACCAGTACTGGTTGCCGAGTTTGGTCAGGGCGTAGAGCGTCACTGGCGCAGAGTTTGGCGCACTTGGGTGATGACAAGCGCGGTTGCCGCGCAGAACGAGAAGCAGGCGGCGCCCAGGGCCCAGCCGGCGGAGACGTCGCTGAGGTAATGCACGTCGAGGTAGACGCGGGAGAGGCCGATCAGGACCGTCAGCACGATGCCCGCCGCGACCACGGCGCTCGCCTGCGCCATCCCGGGCCGCAGCCGCAGCACGATCGTCACCGCCAGCCAGACGTAGAGCACCGAGTGGGTGGCGTGGCCGCTGGGGAAGGCGGAGCCGTGGGTGTCGACCAGCGGGTCGTCGGGACGCGGCCGGTCGGTCGCGTCCTTGATCTCGTGGAAGCCGATCGAGCTCAGCGTCATCCCGGCCAGCAGCACCCCGACCTCCGCCCAGCGCCGGCGCGCCGCCAGCAGCACCGCGCAGACCGCGGTCAGGCTCCAGGTCCAGAGGCCGCCGCCGAGGAAGGTGATCACCTTCGAGACCGCGAGCAGGAAGCCGCTGTGCAGGTGTTCGACGACTTCGAAGGCGGTTTCGTCGCCGGGCGTCGGCCCGGTGTCGCGGCCGATGATCACCCAGTAGGCGACCAGCACGAAGAGGGCGACGGAAAGGGTCGCCATCAGCGAGGTGAACTCGAGCCCGAAAGTGCCCCCCGGGGTGACCCGGTTCCAGAGGAACCGCAGCTGCGGCCGGTAGCGGCGGCCGACCTCGACCAGCCAGCGGGTCGCGCCGTGCTCCTCCATCCAGCGCACGGTCTTCGCGCGGTTCTCGGGCACCCGCAGGAAGCGGGTCGCCATCACCGTGGCGATGGTGAGCACGATCAGCGTGCCGAGGATCAGCACCCCTTTGGCGGCGTAGTCGGCAGCCGCCTCGATGCTGCGCGAGAAGAGGTAGCCGATCATGATGTGGGCGCTCGCCCAGAGACCGGTGCCGAGGATGCTGTAGGGGACGAAGCCGCGGTAGCCCATCCCCGAGCTGCCGGCGATGAACGGGGCGAGCGCCCGGACCAGGCCGATCCAGCGGCCGATGAAGATCGTCTTGCCGCCGTGGCGCGAGAAGTAGTCCTCGACTTTCTCGAAGCGCTCGTGGCTGATCCCGACCCGCGGCCCATGCTCGAGCACGAAGCCGCGGCCGAGCCGGCGGCCGAGGAAGAAGCTGGTCGTGTCGCCCGCCCAGGCGCAGATCCAGGCGATCGCGATCAGCAGGTAGACGTCGATCGCGCCCTGCCCGGCGACCGCGCCGCCCAGGGTCATCACGGTCTCGCCGGGGACGACGAGGCCGACGCCGGCGCCGGTCTCGGCGAAGGCGAGCACACCGACCAGCAGGTAGGTCCAGGCGCCGAGCGTGTTCGAGATGTCTTCGAGCAGCCCCTGCAGGTCGATGCTGCCGAGCTCCTGGCTGATCAGGTAGTAGCCGAGCGCGACCAGCGCCGCGGCCGGGATCAGAAGCAGTTTTTTGCGGCTGCCCCCCTCCTCGCCGGGCATCTTCACGGCGCCACCTCCAGCGGCGGCGCGGCGCCGGCGGCGCAGACGATCGCGTCGTCGCGGTCGATCCTCTCGGCCGCCGCCGCGGCGGCGGCGAGGTCCGGGAAGAGCCCGACCGCGGTCGGGCCGGAGCCGCTGAGGATCGCCAGCGGCGCCCCGGCTTCGCGCAGCTCGTCGAGCGCGTCGCCGATCCCCGGCCGCAGCGAGCGGGCCGGCGCCTCGAGGTCGTTGACCAGCAGCTCCGGGTAGGCGAGCGGCGAGGCGCCGGCTCCGGCCACCGCGCGCAGGCGGCCGGCCAGCCCCTCGAGCTCCGCCGCGGAACGTCCCAACCCGAGCCGGTCGGCCTCGCGGAAGACCTCGGCGGTGCTGAGCCCGCCCCCGTCCGGAAGCAGGACAGCGGCGTGTGGCGCTGGCTGCGGCAGCGGCTCCACCAGCTCGCCGGCGCCGCGCACCAGGGCCAGCGCCGGGCGCAGCTGCGAGGGCACGTCGGCGCCGAGCCGGGCGGCGATCGCCGGCAGCTCGGCGACCTCGCCGGCGGCCAGCCGCAGGACCGCGGCGGCGTCGCCGCTGCCGCCGCCGAGCCCGGCGGCGACCGGCACCCGCTTCTCGATCTCCAACCGCAGCGGCCCGCGGTCCCACCCCGCGGCGCGCAGCTCGGCCAGCGCCCGCGCCGCCAGGTTCTCGCCCTCGACCCCGGGGCAGAGCACCTCGTCGAGCTCCGCGGCCTCGACCGCGATCAGGTCGGCGAGGGCCAGCGGCTCGAACAGGGAGCAGAGCTCGTGCAGCCCGTCCTCCCGGGTCGGGCCGAGGTAGAGGCAGAGGTTGAGCTTGGCGGGTGCGTGCAGGCGCATCGGTGGCTGGCTGACCTCAGGCGTCGGCCTGAGCGGCCTGAAGTCTCGCCGAAAGGTTGGCGAAGTCCTCGGCGCCAAGCGCCTCCGCCCGCGCATCGGCGGCGAAGCCGAGCTCGACCAGGGCGCCGCGCGCGGCTTCGAGCGAGCCCGGGCGGGAGTGCTCGAGCGAGCGGGCGAGCGACTTGCGGCGGTGGGCGAAGCCGGCGCGAACCAGCTCGCGGGTCGGCTGGTCGGCGGCGGGACCGGTGCGGCGCAGAGCGAGGATCGCCGAGTCGACCCGCGGCCGCGGCTTGAACACCGCCGGGTCGACCTTGCGGACCAGCTCGACCTCGCAGGCGAGCTGGACGAGCACGCTCGGGGAGCCGTAGGTGCGGTTGCCGGGCGCCGCCCGCAGCCGGTCGGCGATCTCCCGCTGGACCATCACCGTCCAACGGCCGAGCGAAGGCAGCTCGTCGATCGTCCGAATGAGCAGCGGCGTCGCCACCGAGTAGGGCAGGTTGGCGACCATCGCCGTCGGCGCCGGCTCCAGCGCGGTGAGGTCGAGCTTCATCGCGTCGCCCCAGTGCAGGCTGACGTTGGCCAGCCCCGCCACCGCGGCAAGGGCGGGCTCCAGGCGACGGTCGATCTCGACCGAGTGGACCTGGGCCGCCGCCGCGGCGAGTCGCTCGGTCAGCACCCCTTCGCCGGCGCCGACCTCGAGCACGACGTCCGCCGGCGCCAGCTCGGCGTCGCGGACGATCGCGTCGAGCAGGTTCGGGTCGGCGAGGAAGTTCTGGCCGAGCCGGACCAAGGGGGCTCCGCTACCAGCCGAAGAGAACGCGAGCGTTGGCCTCGACCGTGCGCTCGAGCTCCTCGTAGGAAACGCCGCGGGCCGCTGCGATCACGCGGGCGGTGGCGACCACGTTGGCCGGCTGGTTGCGCTTGCCCCGCATCTCCTGCGGCGCCAGGTAGGGGGCGTCGGTCTCGACCAGGATCCGCTCCTCGGGAACCCGGGCCGCCGCCTCCCGCAGCGCCTCGGACTTCGGGTAGGTGGCGTTGCCGGCGAAGGAGCAGTACCAGCCGCGCTCGGTCGCGTCGGCAACCCGCTGCGGCGCCGAGAAGCAATGCAGGATCACGGTCTGGCCGGGGGCACGGGCGTCGAGGGTGGCGAAGATCTCGTCGATCGCCTCGCTGCTTCCCTCCGGGTCGCGGGCGTGGATCACGATCGGCAGCTCGACCTCACCCGCCACCTCGATCTGGCCGGCGAAGGCGCGCCGCTGGTCCTCCGGCGCGGCGGTGTCCCGGTAGAAGTCGAGGCCGGTCTCGCCGACCGCGCGCACCTTGGCGTGGCGAGCGAGCCGGATCAGCTCCGCCGCGGCGGCGTCGTCGAAGCCGGTGGCGTCGTTGGGGTGGTGGCCGACGCTGGCGAAGACGGCGCCGTGGCGCTCTGCCGCGTCGACCGCAGCCTGGTTGGAGTCCTCCCCCAGGCCGATGTTGAGGATCCTCCCAACCCCGGCCTCGGCCGCCGCCGCGACCAGCTCGGACTCCTCGCCGTCGCAGAGGAACAGGTGGGTGTGGGAGTCGATCACCTGGGGATCAGCCTATCCCGGCGCTGTCGCATTAGCCTTCCTCGCGATGGGGGACTTCGCCGACTACTACCGGGAGATCTACCTGCGCGGGGTGGGTGGGGAGACGCCGTCGATCCCCGTCTCGATCGCCGAGCTCGAGCAGCGCGCGCTGGAGGCGATGGAGCCGCGGACCGCTGCCTACGTCGGCGCCGGGGCAGGTGGCGAGGAGACGATCCGGGCCAACG
>JAWVEZ010000096.1:0-3765 GCA_033856455.1 Solirubrobacterales bacterium
GAAGAACATCGAGAACAGCGACGCTCCCAGGAGAAGACCGACCACGTTCGCGCCCGTGAGCGTGCGCAGACGGAAGATCCGGAACGGCACGAGCGGCGCGGACGAGCGACGCTCGATCGCGACGAAACCCGCGACGAGAACGAGGTCCGTCACTTCGACGTCGCCGGCGCGGTGACGATCACCGCCGGCCTCTCCAGCCTCGTCTTCGCCCTGGTCGACGCCAACGAGGTCGGCTGGGGTTCGACCCAGACGATCCTCACCCTGGTCGGCTCGGCCCTGCTGCTCGCCGCCTTCGTGGTGATCGAGACCCGCTCGCGGGCGCCGCTGGTCCCGTTCTCGATCTTCCGGGTGCGCACGATCACCGGCGCCAACGTGGTCGGGCTGCTGATCGGCGCCTCGCTCTTCTCGATGTTCTTCTTCATCAGCCTCTACATGCAGCAGGTGCTCGGCTACAGCGCGATCAAGGCCGGCCTCTCCTACCTGCCCCTGGCCGTCTCGATCATCCTCTCGGCCGGGATCGCCTCCCAGCTGGTGACCAAAGTCGGGTTCAAGCCGATCCTCGCCACCGGCATGGTGCTGATCGCCGCCGGCCTCGTCTGGTTCTCCCAGATCTCGGTCGACGGCAGCTTCCTCGGCGACATCCTCGGCCCGTCGCTGCTCGCCGCGGTCGGCCTTGGCTTCTCCTTCGTGCCGGTGACGATCGCCGCCGTCTCCGGCATCCCCGACCACGAGCAGGGACTCGCCAGCGGCCTGATCAACACCTCCCAGCAGGTCGGCGGCGCGCTCGGCCTGGCGATCCTCGCCGCCGTCTCCAGCTCGGTGACCGGCAACTCGATCGACCCCGAGGTGCTGACCGAAGGCTTCCAGGACGCCTTCCTGGTCGGCGCCGCCTTCGCCGTCCTCGGCCTCGTCGCGACCCTGGCCCTGATCCGCAAAAGGGACAGCAGAGCCCATGTCGACCTGGGCGAGGACGTAGCCGTCGAGGCCGAGTAGCCCCGCCTTCGTAGCGGCTTCGGCGACGTCCTTCACGGCTTTGGAAATTCTCTGCGCCAATTGACGCGCAGGCGCGGCCGCGCGGCAATCCCGTGCCTAGGATCGCCGCCAGGAGGGCGAAGGAGCCAGGTGACTCCAGGCAGCCGATACCTGTCATGTCCGGTCTAACCCGCTGGATCCGGTTCGAGTCCGGCGCCCTCCGCAGTGTGGCCCAGGGGAGCGTTACGAGCGAAGTGGGTGGTTCCCTTCAGTATCGGCTCGGCGCTCCCCGTGGTGCTACCTTGACCCAGGGTGTCGGCTGCTCGCGGGGTGGTTCCCCGCTTCACCAGACTCGACCCGCTTCGGCGGGTCTTGTCGTTTCTGGGCACAGTTTGGAGCCACAACCGAACACTGGTAGGTAAGTCGCCGGCCGAACGGTTAGGGTAAGCGCGTGTTCGCCGCCCGTTCCTCGCTCGCCCGCGGTCTCGCCGCTCTGATCGCGCTGGTGGCCCTCGCGATCCTCGCCTTCGGGTCCGCGCGCGCCGAGGCGGCGGTGACGCCGGTCGACTCTGCCGCCTGCGGCCTGGCCCAGTACGGCGGCGCCGGCGTCCCGGAAGCGCTAATCGTCTCCGACCTCCCCCTGCAGGGGGACTCGCGGCGGCGCTCACTGCAGATGAACGACGCGATCCGGATCGTGCTCGAAGGCGCCAACTGGAAGGCCGGCAGCCGCAACGTCGCTTTCCAGGCCTGCGACGACTCGCTCGCCGACACCGGCCTCTGGAGCAAGGCGCAGTGCAAGGCCAACGCCCGCGCCTACGCCGCCAACCCGAGCGTGCTCGGCGTCATCGGCACCTACAACTCGGGCTGCGCGGAGGTGATGATCCCGATCCTCGGCGAGGCCCCGGGCGGCGGCCTGGCGATGCTCTCGCCCGGCAACACGATGGTCTGCCTGACCCAGACCAGCCCGAGCTGCACCAAGGGCGAGCCCGGCAGTCTCTACCCGCGGGGCCACAACTACGCGCGGGTCGTCCCCAACGACGCCTACCAGGGTGCCGGGCTGGCGAGCTTCGCCCAGAAGTCAGGGGCCGAAAACGTCTTCGTCCTCTACGCGGGCGGCGATCCGACCAGCCTCGGCCAGGCGAAGGCGTTCCGCGGCGCCGCCAGGAAGCTGGGGCTCGGCATCTCCGGCTTCCAGTCCTGGAACCCGAACGCGAAGAGCTACAAACGGCTGATGAGGACCGTCGGCGAAAAATTCACGGACACGATCCTGCTGGCCGGCCTGACCGAACAGAACGGCGCCCAGCTGATCAAGGACAAGGTCGCCGTCCTCGGCCCGAACAGCGGCGCCTACAAGCTGCTCGCCCCCGACGGGTTCGCCCAGCAGTCGACGATCGACCTCGCCGGCAAGGCCTCGAAGGGCATGTACGTCAGCCTCCCCGGCCTGGTGCCGCAGCACCTCAAGGGCCCGGGCAAGCAGCTGGTCAACCAGCTGAAGAAGGAGGTCGACGGGCCCGTCGAACTGTTCGCCCCCTACGCCGGTCAGGCGGCCAGCGTGATGCTGAACGCGATCGCCACGAGCGGCAAACGCGACCTCGTGATCGACGCGATGATGACGACCCAGGTTCGCAACGGGATCATCGGCAGCTTCGACATCCTCCCCAGCGGCGACCCCAGCGTCGGCCCGATCACGGTCTCGGTTGCCAAGAACAGCTTCGTGCCGACCCGGGTGATCAAGCCCAGCGCCGCGCTGGTCAAGGCCGCCCGCCAGGGCTGAGCGAGCCCGCGTCGAATCACTCGGGGTGAGCTCCGCCCCGTCGCCGAAAGCCGCCGCCGAAGCGCCCGTCCACTACCCGCCCGGGATGGACGCGCGCTCCACCCGGATCGCCGCAAAGCTGAACCCGTTCATGCTGGTCGCGGCGGCGCTGACCCTGCCGACCGTGGCGATCACCGAGTCCGAGCCGGGCGGGACGATGCTGACGATCGGCCACGTGCTCAACTGGGTCACCTGGTTCGCCTTCCTCTTCGAGTTCGTGGTGATGATCTCGGTGGTGCCGGATCGCAAGGCCTGGCTGCGGCGTCACCCGCTCGACCTGGTGATCGTCTTCCTCACCCCGCCGGTCCTGCCGGCCGGCCTGCAGAGCCTGCGGGTCCTGCGCCTGCTCCGCCTCCTGCGTCTGCTGCGCCTGGCCCAGCTCTCGCGCGAGGCCTTCTCGCTCGAGGGGGTGCGCTACGCGGCCCTGCTCGCCGTGCTCACCGCGGTCGGCGGCGCTTCCCTGTTCAGCGCCTTCGAGCACCGCCAGCACACCAGCTTCTGGGAAGACATCTACTGGGCGATCACGACGATGACCACGCTCGGCTCGAACGTCGAGCCGACCACGACCGGCGGCGAGATCGTCTCCGTCGTCGTCCTGCTGGTCGGGATCGGCTTCGTCGCCCTGCTCACCGGTTCCTTCGCGCAGCGCTTCCTCGCCCCGGAAATCTCCGAGCTGGAGCTGGAGCTTGAGGACGAGGAGGTCTCCGCCGAGCAGGTGGCGCTGAAGGAGCTGAAAGCGGTCCAGGAGCAGCTGCAGACGCTGGAGGTGGCGGTGCAGAAGATGATCGAGCAGCGCTCGCCGGCCGGGCCGGCACCGCCGGCCGAGAGCGTCTAGCCGTCGTCCTGCTCGGCGGCGATCTTCGACTCCAGCTCGGCCATCACGCCGGGGTCGCGCAGGGTGGTGACGTCGCCCAGCGCCCGGCCCTCGGCGATGTCGCGCAGGAGCCGGCGCATGATCTTGCCGGAGCGGGTCTTCGGCA
>JAWVEZ010000097.1:0-9423 GCA_033856455.1 Solirubrobacterales bacterium
GACGTCGTGGAGCAGGGCGCCGTAGCGGAGGCGGTCGAGCTCGACGCCCTCCATCCCGAGGCGGCGGCCGACCGCTACCGCGAGGTCGGCGACCTCGTGGGCGTGATCGGCGGTGTAGGCGTCCTGCAGCTCGACCGCGTCGGAGAGCACCCCGATCGTGGTCAGGAAGGCGTTCTCGAGTTCGTCGACCAGCTGGCAGCGGTGGATCGCCGCGCCGACCTGGCTGGCGACGACGTGGGCGAGCAGCAGGTCCTCCTCGGCGAAGGCACCGCGTTCCTCCTGCTCGAGGTTCATCACCCCCCAGATCGAGCCGCTGACGAGGATCGGCAGCGAGAGCTCGGAGCCCGGGTCGGTGCGCTCGTTGCGGGTCAGGTAGTCGGAGTCGAGGCGGGTGTCGTTGACCATCGCCGGCCGGCCGGAGCGGACGACGCGGCCGTTCACCCCGACCTCGAGCGGCTGCTCCTGGGCGAGGAAGTCGGCGATCTCCTCGGCCAGCGGCCCGGCGCCGGCGACGACCCGCAGGAGGCCGTCGGGATCGAGCCGCTGGACGACGGCGAGGTAGTAGTCGAAGGACTCGTGCAGCAGCCGCACGGTCTCGCCGGCGACCTCCGCGACCGAGCTCGCGCGCGAGAGGTTGGTCGCGAGCCGGCTGGCTACCAGCAGCCGACCGCCCCGGACCGAGGCGTCCGCGGCGGTTCCGGCCACCGGCAGGCTGCTCGTTTTCGGCTCCACGAAGCCAGTTATCGGCGCGCAGGTGCGTTGCTTTAGCGCCCTTTATCCTCAGACGTCCATGAGTGAGGCGGGTTCGGACATAGTCGTGATGAAGTTCGGCGGCACCTCGGTCGCCGGCGCCGAGCAGATCAAGCGCGCCGCCGGGCGGATCGTCGCCGCCCGCGAAGCCGGCAACCGCGTCGTCGCCGTGCTCTCGGCCCGCGGCAAGACGACCGACGAGCTGGTCGCCCAGGCCCAGGAGATCTCCGAGCGCCCAGACCCGCGCGAGATGGACATGCTGCTCTCGACCGGCGAGCGGATCTCCTGCGCGCTCTGCGCGATGGCGATCAACGACATGGGCCACCAGGCGATCTCGCTGACCGGCTCGCAGGCCGGGATCGTCACCGACTCGACCCACACCAAGGCGCGGATCATCGACGTCCGCGCCGACCGCATCTCCGACGCCCTGCAGCAGGACCGGATCGTCCTCGTCGCCGGCTTCCAGGGGGTCTCGACCGACAGCCGCGACGTCACCACGCTCGGCCGCGGCGGCTCCGACACCACCGCGGTCGCGCTCGCGGCGGCGCTGCGGGCCGACGTCTGCGAGATCTACACCGACGTCGCCGGCGTCTTCAGCGCCGACCCGCGGATCGTCCCCAGCGCCCGCAAGCTCGCCCAGGTCTCCTTCGAGGAGATGCTCGAGATGTCGGCCTCCGGGGCCGGGGTGCTGCAGCTGCGCTCGGTCGAGTACGCGCGGAACCACGGCGTCCGCATCCACTGCCGCAGCAGCTTCGAGGACGGTCCCGGTACCCTCGTCGTAGCCGAGGATCAGACCATGGAGAACCCTTTCGTCACCGCCGTCACCCACTCCAACGCGGAGGCCCGCGTGACGCTGACCGGCGTCCGCGACGAGCCCGGCGTCGCCGGCCGCATCTTCGGCGCGCTCGCCGCGGCCAACGTCAACGTCGACGTGATCATCCAGAACGAGCCGGTCGGCGGCGACCAGCTCGCCGACCTCTCCTTCACCGTCGACCGCGACGACCTGACCACCGCCAAAGACGTGATCGCCGGGCTCGGCGACGTCTCGCTCAAGGTGCGGACCGACGAGCAGATCGGCAAGGTCTCGATCATCGGCGCCGGCATGCGCTCGCACCCCGGCGTCGCCGCCAAAGTCTTCGAGGTGCTGGGCGAGGAGCGGATCAACATCGAGATGATCTCCACCTCGCCGATCAAGATCTCGTGCGTCATCCCCGCCGAGCGCGTCCCCGACGCGGTCAACGCCCTGCACAAGACCTTCGAGCTCGGCGAGGACGCGGTCCGCGCCGAGGACCCGACCGGCCCCGGCCACCGGCCGACGGTCGCCGGCTGAACCCGCCCGACACGAGGATGGCGGGCGAGGGATACAGAGTCGGGGTGCTGGGCGCGACCGGGCTGGTCGGGACGACGATCCTCGAGCTGCTCGCCTCCCGTGACTTCCCCGCGGCCGAGGTGCGGCCGCTGGCCTCCGCCCGCTCGGCCGGCAAGCAGATCGAGTGGAACGACGAGGTGCTGACCGTCCAGGAGATCGGCGCGGACTCGATCCAGGACCTCGACCTGGTCCTCTCCTCGGCCGGCGGCTCGGTCAGCGCCGAGTGGGTGCCGAAGATCGTCGAGGCAGGCGCCGTGGTCGTCGACAACACCAGCTACTTCCGGATGCAGGAGGACGTGCCGCTGGTCGTCTCCGAGGTCAACCCGGAGGCGCTGGAGGGGCACAAGGGAATCGTCGCCAACCCCAACTGCTCGACGATGCAGATGGTCGTCGCCCTGAAGCCGCTACACGACGCGGCCGGGATCGAGCGAATCGTCGTCTCCACCTACCAGGCGGTCTCCGGGACCGGCAAGGCGGCGATCGACGAGCTGCTCGAACAGTCCCACGCGATCCTCCATGGTCAGGAGCCGAGCGCGAGCATCTATCCCCACCAGATCGCCTTCAACCCGCTCGCCCAGGCCGGTGTCTTCGCCGACGGCGACGACCACACCGACGAGGAGCGCAAGCTGATCCGGGAGACCCGCAAGATCCTCGCCGACCCGGAGATCGAGGTCAGCGCCACCTGCATCCGCGTGCCGGTGGTCACCGGCCACTCCGAGGCGGTCAACGTCCAGACCCGTGAGCCGCTCGACGCCGGCCAAGCCCGCGAGCTGCTGGCCGCCGCCCCCGGGGTCACGGTCGTCGACGACCCGGCCAGCTCGCGCTTCCCGATGGCGATCGAGGCGGCCGGCAAGGACGACGTCTTCGTCGGCCGGATCCGCGAGGACGCCTCGCACGCCAGCACCCTCGACATGTGGATCGTCTCCGACAACCTGCGCAAGGGCGCCGCCACCAACGCCGTCCAACTCGCCGAGCTGCTGGTCGAGAAGAACCTGCTCACTCGCGACTGAGTCTTCGCAGCGCGAAGGGAGCGATCAGCGTGGTGAGGATCGACATCCCGACGACGACGGCGAACAGCTCCGCGTCGACGACTCCCTCGGCGGCGCCGATCGAGGCGACGACGATCCCGACCTCGCCGCGCGGGATCATGCCGACGCCGACGATCGCCGCTTCGTTGTGGCCGAGGTTGCGGGCGGCGAGGTAGGCGGGGAGGAGCTTGGTCGCCACCGCCAGCACGGTGATCGCGGCCAACAGCAGCAGGGCGCCGCCGTCGACGAGGGCCCCGAGATCGAGCTCGATCCCGATGTAGGCAAAGAAGAAGGGCGGGAAGAAGGCATAGAGCGGCCGCACTTCCTCCTCGATCGCCGTGTGGCCTTTGGTCTCGGCGACGATCATCCCCGCCAGGAAAGCGCCGATCAGGGCCGCCAGCCCGATGCTGGCCGCGAAGGCCGCCAGCCCGAGGCAGAGCAGGACGGCCGGCAGCAGCGGCGACTTGGCGAAGGCCGGTGCCTGCAGGAGGCGTGGGCGCCGCTGCAGCAGCTGGGTGCCGCCGAGGGCGACGAAGCCGACGAAGCTGAGCGCGATCACCAGCGCCAGGGCGATCTTCACCGGGTCGACGCCGCCCTCGGCCGCCATCCCGACCGCGACCGAGAGCAGGATCAGGGCGAGGATGTCGTCGACCACGGCGGCGCCGAGCACGGTGCGAGCGGCGCGGCTGCGGGCGATGCCGAGGTCGAGAAAGGTGGCCGAGGTGATGCCGGCGCTGGTCGCCGCCAGCGCGGCACCGAGGAAGACGCTGGTCTCGCTGCTTTCGCCGAGCAGCAGACCGAGGCCGATCCCGGTCAGGAAGGGGAGGATGGCGCCGCCGGCGCCGACGGAAGCGGCGTTCTTGCCGACCGCTTTCATCTGCGAGATGTGGGTCTCGAGGCCGACCCAGAAGAGTAGGAAAACGACGCCCAGCTCGGAGAAGACCTGCAGCACCTCGCCGATCTCGACCAGGCCGAGCACCGAGGGCCCGACCAGGAGACCGCCAAGGATCTCGCCGATGATCGCCGGCTGGCCGATCCGCTTGAAGACCTCGTCGCCGAGCTTGGCGGCGAGCAGCACCAGGAAGAGGTCGGTGAGGACGCTCGCGGTGTCGCCGGCCGCGGCCAGCGGCAGGGCGGAGTCGAGCATCAGGGCGGGGAGTCGCCGAGGTCCTCGGCGATCTCCCCGAAGCGTTCGACCAGGGCGGTGAAGAAGTCGCCGCGGGTAACCACCGCGTGCACCCGACCGGAGGTCGCGATCGGGACGATGAGGACGCGGTGGTGAAGGAAGAGCTCGGCCAGCTGGGTGTCGGAGTAGTCGTCCTCGACCAGCACGTGGTCGGTGGTCAGGTAGCGGCGGATCGGCTCGACGCTGCAGCTGCTGCGGCGCTCGATCGTCTCGTCGACCGAGCGCGAGACCATCGCCGCCGAGTGCAGGTCCTTCATGTAACCGGGGAAGAGGGCTCCCATGAACTCGCGCTCACCGAAGATCCCGGCAAAGCGCCCGTCGGCCTCGACCGCGGGCAGGGCCGGCAGCCCTAGGTCGATCAGTCGCCGTGCCGCGGGTCCGATCAGCTCGTCGGCCCCGAGCGGGTCGATCTCGCGGATGGTCTGGTTGACGATCGAGTCCGGCATCGTTCCTCCTAGAGCGCTACGTAACGGAGCAGGATGTAGGCGGTCGCCAGCGCGATCGAGATGATCGTGGCAGGGATCCCGACCTTGAGGAAGTTGACGAAGCCGATCGGCGTGCCGGCGCGCTCGGCCATGCCGGCGGCGGCGACGTTGGCGGCGGCGGCGATCATCGTCGCGTTGCCCCCGAAGCAGGCGCCCAGCGAGAGCGCCCACCAGTAGGCGTCGTCGGCGGTGGCGCCGGCGTCCTGCTGCAGCTCCTGGACGACCGGGATCATCGCCGTCGTGAAGGGGATGTTGTCGACCACGGCGGAACCGAGCGCGGCGACCCAGGTGATCCCGACCAGCTCGGCGGTGCGGTTGCCGCCGGTCAGGTCCTTGACCGCGTCGGCGACGTGCCCGATCGCCCCGGTCGCCTCCAGCGCCCCGACCATGACGAAAAGGCCGATGAAGAAGAAGAGCGTGGCCCACTCGATCTTCGCCAGCGCCTCTTCGAGTGGCACCCTGGTGATCAGCAGCCCGACCGCGGCGCCGGTCAGCGCCACCGTCGCCGGCTCGATGTGCAGGGCCTGGTGGGCGAAGAAGGCGAGCACCGTGAGCAGCAGAACCGGGCCGGTGCGGCGCAGCTCGGCGCTGTCGCGGATCGAGGCCAGCGCGTTCAGCTCCATCACCGCTTTGCGGTTTCGCTCCTCCACCTGCAGCCGCGAGCGGAAGACCAGGTAGAGCAGCGGGATCACCACCGCGAAGGTGATCGCCACGATCGGCGCCAGGTTGACGATGAAGGAGTTGAAGCTGAGCCCGGTGGCGCCGGCGATGATGATGTTCGGCGGGTCGCCGATCAGGGTCGCGGTGCCGCCGATGTTCGAGGCCATCACCTCGATGATCAGCAACGGCACCGCCTCGATGTCGAGCGCGTCGGCCAGCAGGAAGGTGATCGGCGCGATCAGCAGGATCGTGGTCAGGTTGTCGAGGAAGGCGGAGAGCAGCGCCGTCGTCCCCGCCAGCGCCATCGTCACCGCGAACGGCCGTCCCCCGGAGAGCTGACCAGCGCGGATCGCGACGAAGTCGTAGACCCCGGTCTGCTGGGTCAGGTAAACGAGAATCATCATCCCGACCAGCAGCCCGATCGTGTTGAAGTCGACCGACTCGATCGCCTGCTCCTGCGAGAAGTCGCCGACGAAGAGGACGACGATCGCCGCTCCCAGCAGGGCGACATTGGTCCGGTGCATCTTCTCGCTGGCGATCACCGCGAGGGCGATCAGGAAGGTGGCGATGGCGATTGCCATGGGACCTTTCGGGGTCGACTACTTGCGTGCCGACCAGTCTTCCCGGCTCACCTGTGCTGCAGGCTATCGGAACCCCGAAGTTTCACACTTCCGCGCGTCTCATGTAACGTATTGTCTGCTACCGTTGGATGACCGATGGAGGCTGCACGAGCAAAGTGGACCGACGACCGAATCGACGATCTGGCCAGCAGGCTGACCGCCTTCGAAGCGCGGGTTGAGATGCGCTTCGATGGGCTCGAATCGCGGATCGACTCCCGCTTCGACCGATTCGAAGCCGGTATCGACGAGCGCTTCAAGAGAATCGACGAGCGCTTCAAGGCCATCGACCGGCGGTTCGAGGAGGTCGACCGGCGGTTCGACAAGCTCGATGAACGGCTCGAAGCGATGGACGTCCGCTTCGAGCGGCGCTTCGACCGCCTTCAGAACTTGCTGGTCCTCGCTTTGATCACGATGTTCGCCACCGTGCTGGCGGCGGTCCTGGGCGGGTTCTAAGCGGGAACGGCGGCGAGGCGGTCCTGCACCCAGCGAGTCGAAGCGATGTGCTTGCCCATCCCCAGTTCCTTCGGGTCGGCGCCGAGGGCGAGGCCGACCAGCTGCGGCAGGTGGAGGACGGCGAGGCCGAGGTCGCGGTTGACGACCTTGGCCGCCTCCGGCTGCTGCATGTCGAGGTTGAGGTGGCAGAGTGGGCAGGGGGTGACGAGGCAGTCGGCGCCGGCGTCGATCGCGTCGCCGACGTGGGTGCCGGCCTGCTTCAGCGAGGTCTCGCGGTTCATCGTGATCACCGGGAAGCCGCAGCACTTGCGGGCGCCGTCGTACTCGACGACCTCGCCGCCGAGGACCTTGATCACCTGCTCGAGGTAGACGTCGCGATCCGGGAAGTCGTGGTAGCCGAGCCGCTCCTTTGGGCGCACGATGTAGCAGCCGTAGAAGGGGCCGACCCGGAGGCCGCTGAGCGGCCGCTTGACCAGCGAGGCGAGGCGGTCGAGGCCGTAGTCCTCGACCAGCAGCCAGAGGAAGTTTTTGTTGTTCCAGGAGCCGTCGACCGATTTCTCGTAGGACAGCCCCTGACCGGAAAGCGCCTCGTTGACGTGGGCGCGGTAGGCGGAGTCCGCGTCCAGCCGCTGCTGGCACTCCGACTGCGCGCCCTGGCAGGTCGAGCAGATGTTCATCATCGAGAGCCCGGTCTGCTGGGCGAGCGCGAAGGTGCGGGCGTTCAGCGTGTCGGCCAGCTCCTGGTTGTGCTCGGCGATCACGCCGGCGCCGCAGCAGTTGGCGCGATCGAGGGTGACCAGCTCGATCCCGAGCTTCTCGGCGACCAGGGCCATCGAGCCGTGCAGCTCCGGGGTGAAGCCGCGCGATACGCAGCCGGGCCAGTAGGCGACTTTGATCTGATCAGCCATTGTTCGGGGTCTCCTCGCTCGCGGCGGCGCTGGCCGCCGCCTCGGCCGCCAAGGTCGCGTCCGTCGGCTCGTCGGGCTCGGGTTCGACGTCCTCCTCGCCCTTGATGTAAAGGTTGAATTCCTCGTTGTGCTCCTCGGCGTGCTTGTAGATCGCCTTGACGTCGTCCTGGGCACCGCCCGGGAGCTTGTGGTGGACGCCGGGGATCAGCTTCGGCAGCGAGCGCATCTTGCCGGTTTTGATCCCGCGGATCGCCGTCGGCAGCGAGCCGAGCATTTCCTTGATCGCCCGTTTGGTCGGTTTCAGCTTGCCCTTGATCCCGGGGGCGAAGGACTCCTGCAGCAGCAGGCTCTCGTCCAGCGTGCCCTTCTTCTCGATGATCTTCACGAAGGCCATCTCGTGCGAGTGGCCGCTGTTGGGGTCCTCGATCCCCGCCTCGCCGGCCTTGCGGCGCAGGCGCATGATCTGGTCCATCGGCGCCACGTCCTTCGGGCAGGCGTCGATGCAGCTGAAGCAGTGGGTGCAGTCGTAGATCCCGTGCGGGTCCTCGGCGAGGTCGTGCAGGCGCTCGACGGTCTCGGCGTCGCGCGGGTCGCCGACGAAGCGGTAGGCCTTGGCCAGCGCCGCCGGGCCGATGAACTCCGGGTCGGCTTCCATCGAGAGGCAGGCGGAGACGCAGGAGCCGCACTGGATGCAGGCCATCGGCTGGGTGATGTCCAGCATCGATTCCGGGTCGACCACGTACTCGCGCTCCGGCGGCGCGCCGTGCGGCAAGAGCCACGGGGTGACCCGGCGGATCTTGGCCCAGTGGGTCGACTCCATGTCGGTGACCAGGTCCTTGATCACCGGCATGTTGCCCATCGGCTCGATCACGACGACGTTGCCGGCGCTCTCGCCGCCGACCGCGAACGCTTTCTTGTCGGCCAGTTCCTGGGCCTCGCCGATCTGCGTCTTGCAGCCGAGCCCGGACTGGCCGTTGATCTTCATCCCGCAGGAGCCGCAGATCGCCGCCCGGCAGGAGCAGCGCACGGCCAGTGAGCCGTCCTCGCGGTCCTTGGCCTGCAGCAGCGCATCGAGGACCGACAGCGACGGCTCCAGCTCGACGTCGAACTGCTCCCAGTAGGGGCCCTGGCCGCTCTCCGGCTGGAACCTGCGGACTTTGATCGTGTAGTCGGCCATCAGTAGGTCCTCGCTTCCGGTTGCCACTGGGTGATGGTTACCTCGGAGTAGGAGATCTCCGGATCGCCATCGGTTTTGACGAGGTCGATGTGTTTGAGCCACTCCTCGTCGTTGCGCTCCGGGTAATCGGTCCGGTACTGGGCGCCGCGGCTCTCCTTGCGCTCCAGCGCCGCGATGCAGGTGCACTCGGCGTTGTCGAGCATGTACCCGAGCTCGATCGCCCCAAGCAGGTCCTGGTTGAAGACGCTGCCGTGGTCGTCGATGTAAGCGGTCTTCGCCTCCTCTTTGAGACGGCGGACGATCTCCAGTGCTTCCTGGATCCCGGCCTCGTCGCGGAAGACGGCGACTTTGGCGTCCATCGTCTGGCCCAGCTCGAGCTTGATCTCGGAGACGCGGCGGCCCGAGCCCTTGGCGCGCGAGTTGATGTCGGCGATCATCGCCTCCTCGTCCTCGAGCACCTGCTTGGAAGGCTTGGTGCCCTCGATCTGCTTGGCGCGGGCAGCGGCGTCGCGGCCGGACCGCTTGCCGAAGATCAGCGTGTCGAGCAGCGAGTTGGCGCCGAGCCGGTTGCCGCCGTGGACGGAGACGCAGGCGGTCTCGCCGGCCGAGTAGAGGCCGGGGATGTCGGTGCGCCCGTCGACGTCGGTCTTGACGCCGCCCATCGTGTAGTGGTTGCCCGGCTTGATGTGGATCGGTTCGCGGGTGATGTCGACGCCGGCGAAGTCGCGGCCGACGAGGACGATCTCGCGCAGCGCCTCGTGCACGCGCTTTTTCGGCACCACGGTGA
>JAWVEZ010000098.1:0-4882 GCA_033856455.1 Solirubrobacterales bacterium
TGTAGCTACTCACCACGTTGTTCCAACTCGGCGAGCCGAGCCGCGGGCGGCCTGTGACCAAGGGAGCCGTGTCGTCTCCTGAAGTTGTAGTGATCGAGCCAGCCGGGCAGCGCGGCGATGCGCTCCTCCGAGGAGCCATAGATGGCTCCGTAGGCCCAGCGGTTGGTCAGCGTCTGGATGAAGCGCTCCGCCTTGCCGTTGGTGCGTGGCCGGTAGGGGCGGGTGAAGAGGTGGCGCATCGAGAGTTCCCGGCAGGCTTGCGCATGGACTTCGGAGCGGTAACAGGCGCCGTTGTCTGAGAGCACCCGCTCAACGCTGATCCCCATCCCCTTGAACCAGGCGACGGCTCTTCGCAGGAAGGCGGCTGCGGTCTTGCCCTTCTCGTCGGGCAGGACCTCCGCGTAGGCCAGGCGGGTGGCGTCGTCGACGCAGACGTGGACGAACTCCCAGCCGGTGGCGCCCAGTCGTTTGGGGCCCTGTTTGAACTGGCTCTTGCGATTGCCGGTCACCCGGTGCCCCGCACCCCTGGCGCTGATCCGCCCCAGCTTCTTGACGTCGACGTGGATCAGCTCCCCGGGTCGCTTTCGCTCGTAGCGGTTGGGCGGCTCGGGCGGGCTGAGGCGGCTGCGCTTGCCAAGGCCGATCTTTTGCAACCACCTCGAGACCGTCGAGAGCGCCATCCCGAGAACCTCGGCGATCTCCGCCGCGGTCATCCGCAGCCGCCGCAGGGCCTCGATCGCCGCCAGGCGGTCGGCCGGCAGACGAGAGGGGCTGCGCCTCGGCGCGGAGCTGCGGTCAACGAGTCCTGCATCGCCTTCGGCCCGCCAGCGCGTCAGCCACTTGGCGGCGGTCCGCTCGCTGACGCCGGCGGCCTCGGCCGCCGACCTCAGCGACCAGCCTCCTTGCAGGCGGTCTACGAGCAGGCGCCTGCTCTTCGGACAGGTGCGGGCATTAGCGTGGAGCTTCATCCGGGTTCTCCTTTGGGTGGGTGGGTCGCACCCCCAGCCTTCAAGGAGGCCCGGATGAACAACGTGATGAGGAACTACATCTAGCCGCCGCTCGCCTGACGGACGCGCCCGCCCGGCGCCGCCCTTCGAGGTCCTTGAACGTTTTCGCGCAACGTGCGGTCTCTCTCTTGAGGCGGGGAGAAAACCACACCGCGAGGGGGACCAATGAAATTCGCGATCATCTACCGACCGAAGGACCCGCCGCCACCGGATCAGATGCCGGAGATGCTGAAAGGGATGGCGACCTGGATGCAGACCTACGGCAACCGCGTCGAAGGGGTCAACTTCTTCGTCGGCGGCGGCGGCTTCGGGACGATCGAGACCGACGACGCGGGTGAGCTGACGAAAATGATCAGCGAGCACCCGTTCTCGATCTACTCGGAAGTCGAGGTCAAGGCCCTGGTCGATCCCGCCGCGGCGCTGGGGATCCTGCAGGAGGCCTACGGCTAGGAGGGATTAATCCCTCCGGCTAGTGAACTTTGGCGGGCGGGGCTTTGGTCGCCCCGTCCTCCGCGACCCGGTGCAGCACCAGGGTCGGGCGCGGCTCGGGCTCGAGCCGGCGCACCGCGTCCTGCCATTCGGCCGCTTCGCGCTTGTAGCTCTTGCGGCGGCGCCAGCGGTGCAGGGCGAAACGGCCGGCCAGGCCGGCGAGCACGAAGCCGAGGACGATCGCCAGCGAGACCGCCGGCGAGTAGAGGTTGAGGCCGCCTGAGTCCGAGCTCTCGGCGGTGGCCGGGGCGGCCGTCAGCGGAAACGCGGCGGGCTCGCTCGCCGGCGGTGGAGTCGACTTGACCGCCGCGGTGCCGCCCCCCAGCTCCGGCTTCGGCTCAGGCTCGGGCTGCGTGGCGACCGGCGCCGCGGCCTCCTCTTCGACAATCTCGGCCGTCCCTTCCGAGCTCGGCGTGCTCGTCGCATCTTCGGCGGTCGGCTCGGGCGTGCTCGGTTCCGGCGCCGGCGGCGGGCTGGATTCGACCGGCTGCGGCTCGGGTTCGGGGGCCGGCGCCGAACCGCCGCCGCTGCCGAGTGAGCTGCCCTGTTCGGCTTCCGAGGATCCGCCGCCGGAGCTGTCGGTCCCGGCTTCCTGTCCGACCCATCCCGACCCCGTCGAGGGCGCTTCGGCTTCGACCGCGAGCGCCGTCGCCGGCAGCGCCAGGGCGAGGAGCGCAACAACAAGCCCGCAGCGGGTTCGAAGGCCTAGAGGGTTCTGGATCAGCGTGCGAGTCAAGGCGTGGCGACGGTTGATGGACGGATATTCTAGTTCGGTTTCCCCAGATTGCGAGATCGCAGGTCGCTAGGAGCGAGAAGAGCGTGATGAACATCGCGGCACCTTGGCGGGGCAGGCTCGCCCGGCTCGTCCCCGCCGGCATCCTCACCGCGCTCGGCCTGCTCGCGATCCCGGCTTCCGCCGGAGCGGCGACCCTCGGCCTGACCGCCAGCGACGCGGTGATCGGGCAGGAGATCCAAGCGACCGCGCAGCTGACCGAAAGCCCGGGCGCGACCGGGACGATCTCCTTCGAAGTCTTCGCGCCCGGTGACAACGAGTGCGAGGACCCCCTCACCCCTGCCCTGACCCCGGTCCCGGTGGACGGCGAGGGTAGCTACCTCTCCGGCACCTTCACCCCGACCAGCCCGGGCACCTACAGCTGGCGAGCGCACTACCTCGACGAGACCGAGACCCCCGTCGCCGAAGCCGACTGCGCGGCGCTCTCGACTGTGGCCAAAGCGAGCCCGTCGCTGACCGGGACGGCGACCCCGGCGGTCAAAGTCGGCCTCACGATCACCGACTCCGTCGTCGTCTCCGGCGGTTTCGATCCGGACGGGGAACTCGTCTTCCAGGCCTTCGGCCCGGGCGACCCGACCTGTGCCGGGGCAGTTGCCTACGAAGCGAAAGTCGAGGTCGACGGCAACGGCACCTACGCGCCGCCCGGGTTCGCGCCGCCGCCCGGCCTCTACCTCTGGACCGTCGCCTACGGAGGCGACCCGGACAACAACCTGGTGCCGGCCTCGGCCTGCGGCGCGCCGAACCAGGCCTCCGAGGTCGGCACCTTCGACCCCACCCTGATGGCCAGCGCCACCGGCAACACGGTCGGCAGCGCGCTGATCGCGACCGCGACGCTCGGCAACGGCGGGATCCCCGGCGGCCAGCTCACCTTCAAAGCGTTCGCACCCGGGGACACGACCTGCGCGGGCGCCGCCGCCTTCAGCTCGACGGTGGCGGTCACCGGCAACGGCACCTACCGCTCCGCCGCCTTCAGCCCCAGCCAGGTCGGCACCTATCGCTGGACCGTCGCCTACTCGGGCGACGGCAACCACGCCGCGGCGAGTGCCGGCTGCGGGGCCGCGTCCTCGGCGGTCGCCAAGGCGAACCCGTCGATCGACGGCAAGGTCGGCCGGAGGGTCACCGTCGGCACCCGCTTCCGCGACACCGCGGCGCTGGCCGGTGGCTTCGCGCTGGGCGGGACGATCACCTTCGAGATCTACGGCCCCGGCAACGACCGCTGCGCCAGGCCCGACTTCGTCAACACCGTCGCGGTCGACGGCAACGGCACCTACAGCTCCGATCCGTTCGTCGCCAAGCAGGCGGGCCGCTACCGCTTCGTCGCCAGGTACTCCGGCGACGCCTCCAACCAGGCGGCGACCGAACCCTGCGGCTCCCCCGACCAACTCGCCCAGGTGGGGAAGCGAGCACCGAAGCTGGCGCCGCGGGCGACGCTGAGCGGCCAGCAGATCTCGATCCGCGCCAGGCTCGCCAACGCCTCCTCCCCCACCGGCGTCGTCAGCTTCCGCCTCTACGCCCCCGGCGACCGCCGCTGCAGCGGCCGCCCCGCCTTCACCGGCGCCCTCCGGGTGAGGAGGAACGGCACCTTCACCCTCGCCCAGTACATCGCCACCAAGCCGGGCGTCTACCGCCTCGCCGTCGCCTACTCCGGCGACTCCCGCAACGCCAAGACCAAGCTCAGCTGCGCCAGCAGTCAACCGATCGCCGTTCGCCGCTAACTCATCGGCGGTAGACGAGGTGGGTGACGTGGGGCGTGGTGCGGCTCGAGACCGGCTTCAGCTCCAGGTCGCCGACGTCGACGAACAACCGCTCCCCACCCCCGGCGACGAACGGCGCCACGTGCAGCCGCAGCTCGTCGACCAGGCCGGCGGCGAGGTACTGGTTGAGGGTCCCGGGGCCGCCGGCGATCGAGACGGTCTTCTCCCCCGCGGCCTCTCGCGCTCGCTCGAGCGCCGCCTCGATCCCGTCGGTGACGAAGTGGAAGACGGTTCCGCCCTCCATCTCGATGCTCGGGCGGGGCCGGTGAGCGAGGACGAAGGTGGGCGCGTGGTAGGGCGGGTTGGAACCCCACCAGCCCCGCCAATCGAGGTCCCACTCGCCCTCGTCGGACGCGAACATCTTGCGCCCCATGATGTAGGCGCCGGCAACGGTGACCGCGGCCCTCTCCTCGGCATTTTCCTCGAGGTGGTCGAACTGCCAGCTGTGCAGTCGATCGGCGTCGAGGTCGCCGAACGGCTGCTCGCGACTCTGGTTCCTGCCGCTCGCGTAGCCGTCGAGCGTTATCGACATGTCTGCGGTTACCTCGGACATCTCTTCCTCCTCGTCAAGATCGCAGCTGCTTGCAAACTACCCGGGCTCGGAGTCGGTGTTCGATGAGTTTCGCCCTCGCTCCCCGTCTGTACCTACACACCGACCAACCGGACGAAGGAGAGCACGATGACCGCGACCTACACTTTCGACGTCTTTTCCAGCCTCGATGGCTTCGGCTCCGCGAGTGGCGACTGGACCGGCTACTGGGGCAAGCAAGGTCCCGAGCTGCTCGACCACCGCCTCGCCTCCTACGGCGCGGAGCAGCGGATGGTCTTCGGGGCCAACA
>JAWVEZ010000099.1:0-4266 GCA_033856455.1 Solirubrobacterales bacterium
GCCGGGCGTGACACAAGCCCCGAAAGTATCGACCACTACTCGGCCAGCAGCGGCAGCAGCGCCCCGAGCTTGACCTCGGTCTCGGCCAGCTCGGCGGCGGGGTCGGAGCCGGCGACGACGCCGACGCCGGCGAAGAGAGGGGCCTCGCGGTCGCGCAGCAGGGCGCTGCGCAGGGCGACGCAGAACTCGCCGTCCTCGGTCGCGTCCATCCAGCCGACCGGGGCGGCGTACCAGCCGCGGTCCATGCCCTCGAGCTCGGCGATCGCCCGCGCCGCGGCGGGCCAGGGCTCGCCGCCGACCGCCGGGGTCGGGTGCAGCATCCCGGCCAGCTCGATCGCCGAGCGGGGCTCGGTCAGCTGGGCGATCACCGGCGTCGCCAGGTGCTGGATGTTCGCCACCTTGACGATCTCCGGCTCGGGGGCGGCCTCGACCCAGACCGAGTGCGGGCGCAGGGCGCGGACGATCCGCTCGGTGACGATCCGCTGCTCGCGGCGGTCCTTGTCGCTGCGCAGCAGCTGCTCGCCGAGGTGGTCGTCGACGGCGGGGTCGGAGCTGCGCCGGGTCGAGCCGGCGAGGGCGACGGTGGAGACACCGGCGCCGGAGCGGCGGACCAGCAGCTCGGGGCTGGCGCCGATGAAGGCGGCCTCCGGGGTGCCGCAGCAGAAGCAGAAGCAGGCCGGGAACTGCTGGCGCATCGCCCCGAACAGGGCGGCGGTGTCGTGGGCGGCGGCGGCCTCGACGATCACCTCGCGGGCCAGCACGACCTTGCTCATCGCGCCGGCCTCGATCCGCTCTGTGGCCGCGCGTACGGCGGCTTCGAACTCGGCGGGCGGGCGGGCACTGCGGATCCCCGCGTGGGCGGTCGGGTGCGGGTCGATCAGCGGCAGCGGCGACTCACCGCGGAGCCCGGCGAGCCGGGCCTCCAGCGCCGCCTGCACGCGCTGCGCCTCCTCCCCCGGGCCGACCACGCCGTTCACGGTCAGGTAGGTGCGCCCGCCGCTGCGGCAGAGCGAGAGCTCGGGCAGGACCAGCGAGGCCGGGGCGAGCGAGGACCAGGTCGGGGTGCCGCCGCCCTCGGGGTCGAAGGCGAAGCCGCCGAGCCAGACCGGGCCGGCGCCCGCCGGCAGCCCGCGGGGCTCGTCGAGCACCGCGTCCCCCCCGGTCCGACCGCACTCGCCGGCGATGTCGGCGAACCGGGCCGCCCCGCGCGAGGTCGCCTCGGCGGCGACCCCGAGCCCGGCCAGCGCGAACCCCCGGTCCGGCTGCTCCCAGCAGAACCAGCGGTCCGAGGCAAGCCGCGAGGCGAAGACCGCCGCGCAGGGATCGGCGACGTCGACCTCGGCCGTGACGCTGACCAGCGTCCGGCGCCGCCTCCCGACCGCCCTCTCGACCCCGGCCCCGATGCGGCTGGGCAGCAAGTCGAGGGCAGCTGCCAGGCTCAGTCGGCGCCCCTGGCTATCGCAATCTCTCCCGTTCGGACCATTTCCACGAGCCCGTGCGGGCGGACCATGCGCTCGAAGGCCTCGATCTTGTCGGCCGAGCCGGTCACCTCGATCGTCATCGTGCGACGGGCGACGTCGACGATCTTGGCGCGGAAGATCTCGGCGAACTGGATGATCTCGGCCCGGTTCTCGACCGCCGAGGAGACCTTGAACAGGGCCATCTCGCGAGCCACCGTCTCTTCCGGCTCCATGTCGCGGATTTTGAGGACGTTGATCAGCTTGTGCAGCTGCTTGGTCACCTGGTCGATCGGGTGGACGGCGCCGTCCAGGGTGAGCGTGATCCGCGAGATGCTGGGGTCGTCGGTCGGCCCGACCGCGAGCGTGTCGATGTTGAAGCCGCGGCGCGAGAAGAGCCCGGCGACGCGGGCGAGGACGCCCGGTTTGTTCTCGACCAGGATCGAGAGCACGTGCTTGCGGCCGGTCAACTGCCCCGGCAGGTGCAGCTCCTCCAGTTTGACCGCTTGGGGAGTGCCCGCCTCCATCAGCGCACCGCCCCGCCGCGCGGGGCCTCGACCATGTCGCGGGCGGCGTTGCCCGGCGGGATCATCGGGTAGCAGTTCTCCTCGCGGGCGACGCGGACGTCGAGCAGGACCGGGCCGTCGGCCTCCAGCGCCGCGGTCATCGTCTCCTCGAGGTCGGCGGAGTCTTCGCAGCGCAGCCCGGTGGCGCCGAACGCCTCCGCCAGCTTCACCCAGTCGGGGCTGCTGAAGCCCATGTCGACGGAGCTGTAGCGGCGGTCCCAGAACAGCTCCTGCCACTGGCGGACCATGCCCATGTAGCCGTTGTTCATGAGGAAGACCTTGACCGGGATCTCCTCGGTCACCGCGGTCGCGAACTCCTGCACGTTCATGATCAGGCTGCCGTCGCCGGCGATGCAGACGACCTGCTCGTCGGGGCAGGCGACCTTGGCGCCGATCGCCGCCGGGAGGCCGAAGCCCATCGTGCCGAGCCCGCCGGAGTTGATCCAGCGGCGCGGCTTGTCGAAGCCGTAGTACTGCGCCGCCCACATCTGGTGCTGGCCGACGTCGGAGGTGAGGATCGCGTCGCCGCCGGTGGCGCGGAACATCGCCTCCATCATGAACTGCGGCTTGATCTCGCCGTCCACGCCGGGCTCGTAGTAGAGCGGGTGCTCCTGCTGCCAGCCGCGCAGGGTGTCCCACCAGGCGTCGAGCCGGCTCGAGTCGGTCTGCAGCGCCCGGTACTCGCGGGTCAGCTTCGGCAGGACCAGCTTGACGTCGCCGACGATCGGGATGTGGGCGCCGATGTTCTTCGAGATCTCGGCCGGGTCGATGTCGATGTGGATGACTTTGGCGTGCGGCGCGAACTCGCTCAGCTTGCCGGTGATGCGGTCGTCGAAGCGGGCGCCGATCGCGACGATCAGGTCGGCTTTGTCCATCGCGTAGTTGGCGGTGAAGGTGCCGTGCATGCCGAGCATCCCCAGCCAGGCCTCGCCGGAGGCCGGGTAGGCGCCCAGTCCCATCAGGGTCGAGGTGACCGGGAAGCGGTCGGAGCCGGCCAGCTCGCGCAGCTCCTCCGAAGCGTTGGCGTTGACGACGCCGCCGCCGGTGTAGAGGATCGGGCGGCGGGCGTTGGCCAGCGCTTTCGCGGCGATCCGGATCTGCTTCACGTTGCCCTCGGTCGAGGGCTGGTAGCCGGGCAGGTCGACCGGGTCGGTGCGCGGCTCGTAGTCGATGTCGGCGCGCGAGAGGTCCTGCGGGATGTCGAGCAGGACCGGCCCGGGGCGCCCGGTCGAGGCGACGTGGAAGGCCTCGTGCACGTACTCGGGGATCTGACGCGGGTCGGTGACCTGGAAGGAGTGCTTGACGAAGGGCAGCGTCGCCCCCAGCACGTCGGCCTCCTGGAAGCCGTCGGTGCCGATCAGCTCGGTTTTGACCTGACCGGTGATGAACACGGTCGGGACCGAGTCGAGCATCGCGTCGGCGATCGCCGTGATCAGGTTGGTGGCGCCGGGCCCGGAGGTGGCGAAGGCGACGCCGACCCGGCCGGAGGCCTTCGCGTAACCCTCGGCGGCGTGTCCGGCCCCCTGCTCGTGGCGGGTCTGGACGTGGCGGAAGGGCGCGTCGTAGAGCGCGTCGTAGGTCGGCAGGTTGGCCCCGCCGGGGATCCCGAAGACGTGCTTGACGCCCTCGGCTTGCAGCGATTCAACAAGCGTGTCAGCGGCTCTCATCGAACGTTCGATGCTACCAGCGGCGGGCGCTCGCCGGGCGTCGCCGCGCTCGCCGGTTTTACGCCTGCGCGGCGGGGGACTTCGCCGGGTTCCAACGGGTGCGCGGATCGATCGAGGCGGTGGCGACGACGTTCGTCTTGTAGCGCTCGATCGCGTGCAGCATCGACTCCACGAGCTCCTCCCCCAGCAGGGTCGGTTCGAGGCCGAGATCGAGCAGCTTGGTGTGGACCGCGTTGTAGTAGTGCTCTTCCTTCTCGACCCGCGGGTTGTCGACGTGGTCGATCTCCACCGTGTAGCCGAGGTGCTCGGCGGCGCCCTTGACGATCTCCGCCAGCTGCATGACCGAGAACTGCTCGGTGAACTGGTTGAAGACGCGGAAGTCGCCGCGCTCGGCCGGGTTGGCGACCGCCAGCTCGACGCAGTTGAGGGTGTCGCGGATGTTGAGGAAGCCGCGGGTCTGCTGTCCGGCGCCGTAGACGGTCAGCGGGTGGCCGATCACCGCCTGCAGGCAGAAGCGGTTGAGCACCGTGCCGAACAGCTCGTCGTAGTCGAAGCGGGTGATCAGGCGCTCGTCGC
>JAWVEZ010000100.1:0-5539 GCA_033856455.1 Solirubrobacterales bacterium
CCCGGCCTCTCGCGCACGACCTCGCGCGCGGGCTTGTCCTCGCGCAGGCCGACGTAGCTGGGGTGGCGCAGCTTGCCGTCGCGGGTCCACTCCGAGAAGGCGAACTGGGCGACCAGCTCCGGCTTCACCCAGCGGGCGTCGCGGGGCAGGCCGCTGCCGCGGGTAAACGGCGACTCGGGGACCTCCAGCGCTTCCAGCCGGGCACCGAGCTCGGCCAGGGTGCGCTGGTCGAAGCCGGTCCCGGCTTTGCCGGCGAAGCGCAGCTCTCCGTCCTCGTAGTAGCCGACCAGCAGGGCGCCGAAGTGCTGGCGGGAGCCGCCAGGCGGGGTGAAGCCGCCGATCACCAGCTCCTGCTCGCGCGAGCATTTGAGCTTGATCCAGTCGCCGCTGCGGCGGTGCGCGTAGGTGCTCTCGGCGCGCTTCGCGATCAATCCCTCCCAGCCCTTCGCGCAGGCCTCCGCGAAGAACCGCTCCCCGTGCTCGTTGCGGTGCGGCGTGTAGCGAACCGGGCCGTGGAAGGAGAAGGCGCGGCGCAGGGCGCCCTTGCGGGCGCGCAGGGGCAGGCCGGTGAGGTCGTGGCCGTCGAAGCGGAGGAGGTCGAAGAGGTAGAGGAAGACGGGGACCTGGGCGACCAGCTGCGGGCGCGGGTCCTGGACGTGGATCCGGCCCTGCAGCTTCGCGAAGCTGGTGCGGCTGCCGTCGAAGGCGACGATCTCGCCGTCGGCGACGAAGTCCTCGGCGTCCTCGGCGGCGAGCGCCGCGACCAGCTCGGGGTAGGAGCGCGAGAGGTCGCGGCCGGTGCGCGAGGTCAGCGTCACCCGGTCGCCGTCGCGGTCGACGATCGCGCGGATGCCGTCGAGCTTGCGCTCGAAGACCCACTCGGGATCGCTGAACGGGGCCGCGCCGAGCTTTGCCTTCATCGGCTCGCTCGCTCTCGCCATCGGGGCAGCCTACGCGGCCCGTACCATGCGCGCCGATGATGGCACCGGTGAAAATCGCGCTCGCCGCCGCGGTGGCGGCGCTCCTCTGCCTGGCGGTCGCGACCGGCGCGGGCGCGGGGTCCAGCTCGGAGGCGCCCGCCGCCCAAGCCAGTTCCGCCGCGCCACCGTCCTCGACCCCGTGGCCGATCCCCTTCGGCCCCAAACGCAAGCGCGAGATGGCAGCCTACTCGCAGCGCCACTACGGCCAGCACGAGTGGCGCCTGCGCAACCCGAAGGTGATCGTCGAGCACATGGCCCAGACCCCGACCGCGGCCGCCGTCTACAACACCTTCGCCCCCGACAACCCGGACGTCGAGCTCGGCGAGCTGCCCAACGTCTGCTCTCACTACGTGATCTCTCCGGCCGGGAAGATCTTCCGCCTGGTCAACCTGCGCACCCGCTGCCGCCACACGGTCGGGCTGAACTGGACCGCGATCGGGATCGAGCACGCTGGCTACGGGGACGGCGACCTGCTCGGCGACCGCCGCCAGCTGCGCGCCTCGCTGCGCCTCACCCAGTACCTGCGCTGCCGCTTCGAGATCGGCGTCCGCAACGTGATCGGCCACAACGAGAGCCTCAGCTCTCCGTACCACCACGAGCGGGTGCCGAGCCTGCGCACCCAGACCCACGGCGACATGAGCCACGCCTCGATGGGGGTCTACCGCCAGAAGCTGCGCCGGCTCGGGCGCTGCTGACCGGACGAATAGACTCACGCCGATGAGCGACGTGATCGAGCACGGCTTCAAGGAGGGCGACAAGGTCTGGGTGCAGGACGGCGACGGCAACCGCCACCCGGGCGTCTTCGTCGGCGACAACGAGGCGGCCGGCTGGTTCGGCGGCGGCCCGAGCGCCTACGTCGTCCACCCCGAGGCCCACCAGGCCGAGGTCGTCTCGCTCTTCCGGATCACCCCGCGCGACGAGTAGCGGCGCCTCCGGGAGTGAGGCTAGAAGCCGGTTTGGGTTGTTCGCGGTAGATACCGATAACCCACACCACGCACCGTCTCCACGGGGTCCACTCCGGCCGCGCCGAGCTTGCGCCGCAGGTAGCTGACGTAGAGCTTGACCTCGTCTTTGGCCCGGATCCGGTCCCCCCAGACCATGTCGAGCAACTGCCCGTGCTCGAGCACGCGACCGGGATTCTCGGCGAAGGCGCCGAGCATCTTGAACTCGGTCGGGGTCAGCGGCACCTCCGTGCCCAGCGCCTGCACCCGGTGGCGGGTGCGGTCGATCTGGATGAAGTCGTCTTCGATGATCGCGGCGACCTCGATCCCCGGCCGCGGGCGCCTCAGGAGGGCTTCGATCCGCGCCACCAGTTCGGCCCCGACCGGCTTGGTGACGCAATCGTCGGCGCCCGCCCGCAGCACCCGCACCCGCTCGCTGGGGCTGTCGCGACCGACCAGCGCGACCAGCGGCACCTCGCTGATTTCGCGGATCTTGTCGAGGACGTCGAACCCGCTGGCATCGGGGAGGTGGAAGTCGAGCAGAACGACGTCGGGGCGCTCGTTGTAGAGGCCCCGTAGTCCCGTGCCGCCCTCGGCAGCCTCGATCAGATCGATGTCCGCCGCAGCCAACAGGTCCCGCAGGGCCCGCCGCTCCGTGGACTCTCCTCCCACCGCCAGCGCCTTGGGTCGGCCGCTGATTGATCTCGCGAACGTTCCCACTGAAGTGGCAGGAAATTTCCTTTACTCAGTATGGCTTGTCAACTTCTTGTAACGGAACCTTAAGTCTGAGAATTGCTGGAAAACCTAATAGTGAAGAACCGTACCTTTGCTGCTTCCCTGTCACGTTTCGGAAACAGTACGGTTCGCGACTCGCCGCATACCGTCACGCTCGAGCCGCAGGGTCCGCCACTCGTCCAGGCGCCGTGCGCCGAGGCGGTCGTAGAACTCCAGCGCCGGCTCGTTCCAGGTCAGGGCGCACCATTCGAGCCGCACGTGGCCGCGGTCCAGCGCCAGCCCCGCCAGATGCTCCATCACCGCCAGGCCGACCCCGCCTCGCCGCTGCCCGGGCCGCACGTAGATGTCCTCGAGCCAGACCCCGGAGCGGGTCTCGAAGGTCGAGAAGGTGGTGAAGAAGATCGCGTAGCCGACCGCCTCTCCCCCGCGTTCGACGATCAGCGCCTCGGCGGCCCGCTGCTCGAACAGCGAGTGGCGCAGGGTCTCGGCGTCGCCGACCACCTGGTCGGCCAGCTTCTCGTAGGTGGCGAGCTCGAGGATCAGCCCGAACAGCAGCTCGGCGTCCGCCTCGGTCGCCGCGCGGATGCTGATCTCGTCGGCAGGCTCCATCGGCTTCAGCCTAGGCGACGACAACCGTCAGAAGCCGTTCAGGCGGCGACGCCCAGCTTCGGCAACACCGACTCGGCGTAGACCTCGATCGCCCGGTCCGGATCGGCGCCGGAGTTGTTCATCAGCGCCACCGTCGTCGCCCCCATGCGCTCCACCTCGCGGATCCGCTCGGCGTGCTGGTCGGGGTCGCTGGCGATGATCATCCCTTCGCGCAGCTCCTCGTCGGAGACCTTTGCCTCCCCGTGCGCGTACATCGCCGCCGGGTCGTGCCAGTCCTCGGTGTAGAACTCCTTCGGCTGCGCGCCCTTCCAGACGCGGGCGCCCTCCAGCGCCGCGTCGTCGTCCTCGGCCCAGGAGAAGGCGGCCTGGAGGACGATCTCCCCCGGCTGGTGGCCGGCGTCCTCGGCGGCGCCCCGGTAGGCGTCGATCAGCTCGGGCACCGCCTCCGGGTCGGCGAGGGTCCAGAGGCCATCGCCGAGCTCGCCGGCAACCTTCGCCGCCCGCGGGCCGAAGGCGGAGACGTAGATCGGCGGCCTGTTCTCGGGCCGGGTGTGCAGGTAGGCGCCGTCGGTGGCGAAGTGGTCGCCGGCGCCGCTCAGCCGTTTGCCTTCGAACAGGCAGCGGATCATCTCCAGCGCCTCGGCCAGGCGGTCGACCTGGGCGCCGGCGTCCGGCCACTCGGCCCCCAGCGGGACCTCGTTCAGCGCCTCGCCGGAGCCGATCCCGAGGTAGGGGCGACCGGGATACATCGTCTCCAGGGTCGCCCAGGCCTGCGCGATCAGCACCGGGTGGTAGCGCGGTCCCGGCGGGGTCACCGCCGAGCCGATCGCCGCCGACTCGGTCGCCTGCGCGGCGGCGCCGAGCCAGACCCAGGCGTGCCCCGCCTCGCCGTCCTCCCACCAGGGCTGCAGGTGGTCGCTGCAGCCGACCCCGTCGAAGCCGGCCCGCTCGGCGGCGACCGCCTGGCGCAGGAGGTCGTCGGGCGGGAACTGCTCCTGGGCGCAGAGGTGGAAATAGCGCATCAGGCGGCACCCTCGAACTCGTACTCGCGCAGGAAGCCCTCGAAGAGGCGGCGGTGCGCCTGCTCGTCGCGGAGGATCGCGATCACCATGTCCTGGGTCACCGGGTCGACGCCGTCGGTCTCCGCGACGATCCGCGTGTAGTGCTCGATCGCCCCGGTCTCGGCTTTGATCACGCCGCGAATCACGTGCACGATGTCGGTCTGCTCCTCCGGTGGCTGCAGGAAGCTCTGCTCGGCCGCGAACGCTTCCGACCCCGGGACCACCCCGTAGAGCTCCTTGATCCGAGCGGCGAACTGGCGCGCGTGGCCGAGCTCCTCCTCGATGTCTTCGGCCAAAGACTCCTTGATCTCCTGGGCGCGAACCCCGTCGAGGTTGACCGACGCGGCGAGGTAGCTCATCACCGTCTCGATCTCCATCCAGTAGGCCGTGGTCAGCAACTCGACCACGTCGTCGCGCGTGCCCGACGCCGCCCCGTCGAGGATGCCCTTGCTTCTGCTCGTCGCCTCCATCTTTACCTCCGATTCGAAATTTCGCTTTGGCGATCCCATACCCCGGCGGTGCCGGCACGAACCGCCCGAGGCACGAGGTACAACTAGAGGTGTGAGCGACTCAGAAGCGGCCAGTAGACGGGAGCTGGCGGCCGCCGCGGCCTTGTCCGTGCTCGCCGCCCGGGGCTCCCGGGGATTGACCCACCGTGCGGTGGACACCGAGGCGGGGTTGCCCCCTGGCTCGACCTCGAACTACTTCCGCACCCGGTCGTCCCTGCTCGAGGCGGCGTTGCACCGCCACATCGAGCTCGACCTGCCACCGGCCGAGCTGATCGAGCAGCTCGACGAGGCCGGGCTGACCGAGCAGCAGGCGCGCGACCTGCTGTTCGCGGCGCTGGCGCGGGTGATCGACCGTGAGGCACGGCCGATGATCGCGGCCCGTTACGAGCTGATGCTGGAGGCGACCAGACGGGAGGAGCTTCGGGACGTCTACAACCGCTCGCGCGAACGGGTGCTGGGGCTGACCGAGATGATGCTGCAGGCCAGGGGCTGCGAAACGCCGGTCGAGCACGCCGAGCAGATGGTGATCCTGTTCGACGGGATCGCGCTCGACCAGCTGCTCGAATCCGACCGGGCGCTCGACAAGGAAGGAATCGAGCGAACGCTCGACCGCTTCCTGCAGTCCTGCTAGCAGGGACCGGGCCAGCAGCCTCCGCGAACCCGTAGTTGACCCCGCTATTCGGGGTCTAGAACGGGTTCACGAA
>JAWVEZ010000101.1:0-7766 GCA_033856455.1 Solirubrobacterales bacterium
GCTTCGGCCGTCCTGACGGCTACCTTGCCCGGCAGATCAAACGGTTCGGCGGCCTGCTGGAGACCAACGCGACCCGGCCGCTGCCGGAGCTCGAGCAGGTGAGCGAGTGGCTCGGCGCCAACCTGCCGGACTCCCCCGCGCCGACCGTCGTCCACGGCGACTACCGGCTCGGCAACGTGATGTTCGCGCCGCGCGAGCCGCGCCTGGTGGCGATCCTCGACTGGGAGATGGCGACGATCGGCGACCCGCTCGCCGACGTCGGCTACATGACCGCCACCTGGTCGGCCAGCGCCGACCCGGCCAACGCCGTCTCCGACCTCTCCCCGGTCACCCGCCGCCCCGGCTTCCCCGGCCGCGACGACCTGGCGCGCCGCTACGCGGAGCGCAGCGGCCGCTCGGTCGACGCCCTGCACTGGTACCAGGTGCTGGCCCTCTGGAAGGCCGCGATCTTCCTCGAGGGCAACTACAAACGCTTCGTCGCCGGCACCACCGCCGACCCGTACTACGCCGAGCTCGAGCAGGGCGTCCCCGCGCTTGCGCGCGCCGCTCTCGAGCGCGCCCACTCTTAGCTGAGCTGCTCAGCCAGTCCGACGACGATGCCCTCGGGGCCACGCATGAAGCAGAGCCGGTAGCGATCCTCGTACTGCGCGATCTCGCCGACGAGCTCGCCACCGTGGCGGCCCAGGCGGGCGACGACGTCGTCGATGCCCTCGACCGCGAACATGATGCGGCGTATTCCCAGGGCGTTCGTGGGCGCATCTTCGGGCTCGGACCTGACCGGCGGCGGCGTGTGGAACTTCGTCAGCTCAACCCCGCCGTGGCCGTCCGGGGTCCGCATCATGACGATGTCGGCACGGACGTCGTCGAGCCCGATGACGCTGCCCACCCAAGGCCCCTCTACCTGCGACTCGCCTTCCAGCTCCATTCCGAGCTCGGTGAAGAACGCTTTGACAGCCTCCATGTCCTCGACCACGATGAGAACGTTGTCCATCCGCTGAAGCGTCATACCTCCCAGCGTAGGGATCGCCGTGACAGCGGGCCAACAAGAGCCCCACGCACGACTAACTAGCTGAAGTTCTCCCGCAGCCAGGGGACGAGGATCGCGTTGACCTCGTCGGGCTTCTCCTGCTGGATCGAGTGGGCGGCGTCCTGGATCTCGTGCTTCTCGATCTGGGGCAGGAGCTCCTCGAGGCCGTCGGTCGAGCCGCGCATGAAGAACCAGTCGTCGGCGGAGGAGATCATCAGCGCCGGCTTGTCGATCACGTAGTCGGAGCCCTGGGCCTCTTCGAAGTCCACACGCAGGGCGCGGTACCAGTTGAGGCCGCCGGTGAAGCCGGTCTTCGAGTAGGTGTCGACGTAGACCTGGCGCTCCTCGTCGGTCACGAAGGGCTCGCCGAACAGCTGCGGATCGCCGACGAAGACGCCGGCGGGGACTTCCTGGATCTCTTTCGGGGCGGCCTCGAACTGGTCCATCGTGTAGCCGCGGCCACGCAGCCAGCAGTCGAAGGTGTGGTTGATGTCCTTTTCGAGGATCCCCTCCCCCACGCCCGGCTCCTGGAAGGTGCGCATGTAGTGGTTGGGGCCGCGCAGCTCGTCGTAGATTTCGATCATGTCCTGGGGCGCTTCCCAGGTGAAGTAGGGGGTGCAGAGGCTGCCGACGCCGAGCACGCGGTCGGGGGCGAAGACGCCGGAGAACCAGGCCGGCATCGAGCCCCAGTCGTGGCCGATGAAGACCGCCTTGTCGACCCCGAGCGCGTCGAGCAGTCCGGTCAGGTCGGCGACCAGGTTCTTGACGCTGTAGGTCTGGGCGTCGGCCGGCGCGTCGGTGCCGGCGTAGCCGCGCTGGCTCGGGCAGATCACCCGGAAGCCGACGGCCGCGATCGGGTCGGCCTGATTGCGCCAGGAGTAGGGAAGCTCGGGGAAGCCGTGCAGGAGGAGCACCACGGGACCCTCGCCCTGCTCGAAGTACTCCATCGTGATCCCGTTCGTCTCGACGGTCTTGGGGGCGTTGAAGTCCACTGGGTCTCCTTACATAGATGGGGACGGGGTCAGCCGGGCAGCGTGAAGCCGGCGTCGACGCAGAGCGTCTGGCCGGTGCACATGCGCGCTTCGTCGGAGAGGAAGAAGGCGGCCGGCTCGCCGATCTCGTCCGGGTCGAGCGCGCGCCCGAGCGGCGAGCGCTCCCCCGCCGCCTCGGCGATCGCTTCCCACTCGGGGATTTCTTTGAACAGGTCCGTTAGCACCACGCCGCCGCAGATGCAGTTGGCGCGGATCCCCTTCGGCCCGCCCTCGACCGCGAGGTACTTGATCAGCACCTCGATCGCCGCCTTGGCGGTGCCGAAGGCGGCGTAGGCGTCGTAGACGCGGTGGGCGCCGAGGCTGGAGATCGCGACGATCGAGCCGCCGCCGTTGTCGGCCATCGACGGGGCCGCGGTCTGCGCCAGCACCAGCAGCGAGCGCACGTGCGCCTCCATCGTGTGGTCCCACTGCTCGACGGTCAGCTCGTCGGTGAGGCCGAAGGTGCCGGCGGCCGCGTTGGCGACCAGGTAGCGCAGCGGCCCGAGCTCGTCGATCGCCTTCTCCACCGCTGTGACGTTCTCCTCGGCGACGCCGACGTCGCCCTGGATGATCGTCGCGCGGCGACCGAGCGCGCGGATCTCCTCCGCGGTCACCTCCGCCGCTTTCCTGTTGGTGACGTAGGTGATCGCGACGTCGGCCCCGCGGCGAGCCGCCGCAAGCGCGCAGGAGCGTCCGATTCCGCGAGAGCCACCGGTGACCAGCGCGTTGCCTTGCAGCTGTCCGTCCATCCCCCACCGAACCTATTCCCCGCGCCACCCGCCAGCGTCAAAGTTCCGCGACCCCTTTGTCCAGATCTACATCCCAGGACGACGGCCGCTTCCGCGAACCCGTAGTTGACCCCGCTATTCGAGGTCTAGAACGGGTTCACGAATCCAGACGGATCTCCGGCGGGGTTTGACTGGAGGGGTCGGGGTGCCCCTGAAGCGTCTTGTGTTTTTTTGCTTCAGCGGATCTCGGAGCGGCCGCCGCTAGCCCCACAAAAAAACTAAGCGAAAGGGGCACCCCGACCCCTCCCCGCACACCTCCCGAAGCGCGCCGTCCTACTCCGGCAGCTCGTTCCCGAGCCACCCCTTGTAGAACCCCACCAAGTCCGGCAGGTACTCGTGCAGGACGGGGTAGCCGGGGGGCGCCGCTTCGGTCTCCAGGAGGCGGCCGGAGAGCGGGCAGTAGAACTCGCGCAGCTCCTGCCAGTCGCCGTCGGGGTGGCCGAGCTTCGGGTAGATCTCCTCGAAGAGCTCGTCGCTGTCGCGGACGAACATCGGCACGTGCATCTTCCAGTTCTGGTCCCAGCGGCAGAGGTCGGCGCCGGCGTCGGTGCGGATCACCAGCTCGCCGTCGGAGCCGCGGCGGACGATGTTCATGCCCTCGCCGTAGGGGAGGATGATCGGGTCGTCGTAGTCGACCCGCTCCTGCAGCAGGGCGATCCACTTCTCGAAGCGGTCGGGGTCCTTGATCCCGGACTGGATGTCCTTGACCGCGCGGCGGCTGAGTTTCTCGTCGAGCAGGTCGGCGAGCGTCTCCTTGGTCACCGTGGTGGTGATCGGGACGTCGACCTGGTCGGCCGGGAGGAAGACCTCCGAGCCCTCCAGGAAGGCGGCCACCGACTGCTCGGGGGTGACCTTGCCGGGCGCTGCGCGCTGGACGACGACGGTCGGGGTGACGACGTCGAAGTCGAAGTCCTCGGGCAGGTCCCAGAAGCCGCGGAACTCGGCCGCCCAGCGCGGTTCAAGGCGCATCGACTCCGAGTACATCAACTTCACGGTCTCGATCAGGTCCTGGTCGAGGATGCGCTGGCGCTGCGTGGACCACCACTCGTCGGCCGGCTGGGCGCGCTCGAGGCGCTGGTGCATCAGGCCCTCGCGGTTCGCGAGGCCGTAGGCGCGCTCGGCCCAGCGGCGCTGGACGTGGCCGCCGGCGATGTCCTCCTCGATCGACACCTCGGGCCGCAGCAGAGGGTCCCCGAGGCCGCCGCCGCCGCGACCGGAGGAGAGGTAGAGGTCGCCGGTCTTGACCGCGATCATCATCGTGTAGGGGTCCTGTTCGAGCTGGTGCTCGCCGGCGAACTGGTTCAGCAGGGCCTCCTCGCCGCTGACGTCGCCGACCGGGTAGGCCTCCCCCGCCGCGGCCTGCTCGAAGACGTCGGAGCCGAAGACGTTGTGGACGTAGGCGCTCGGCGCCGGGTAGCCGCCGAAGAGGCCGGGGGAAGTGAGCATGCCCCCGGCGCCGATGTTCTCGATCTCGAAGTCCTGGGTGCCGTTGACCAGCAGCAGGGTCTCGAACGAGGAGCCGCCGCGGTGGCGGCCCCAGCCGCCCGTGTTCGGCTTGATCCGGCGGCCGAGGTAGACCATCGGCTTGACCAGCTCCCACATCTCGACGTCGCCCATGTCGCCCTCGGGGTTGAAGACGGCGGCGCCGTAGTCGAGCCCGTCGAGGACGTACTTGGCGCCCTGTCCCTGGGCCCCGATCTCGAAGTTCATGAAGCCGGAGATCTGCCCGTACTGGTCGAGGCCGCCGCCCTGGGCGACGTTGCCGGGGACCGTGTAGGTGGAGACGATCTCCTCGATGTAGCCACGCGACTGCAGGGCGCGGGAGACCGCGCGCAGGTAGCCGACGGAGGTCGTGAACATCGGCATCCAGGGGAACGAGGACGAGCACGGGGCGTCGCCGAGGTCGGCCCAGCTGCCCTCGGTCAGCAGCAGCTCGGTCGCGTAGTAGGCGCCGTCGTTGATCTTGTCGTTGCAGATCAGGGTCTGGGTGAAGAGGATCCACTGCATCCCCTGTTGCGCCGACGGGGTCGCGTTGAAGGAGTGCCAGCCCCAGGCCGAGGAGCCGCGCAGGTCGGTGGTCCAGCGGCCGTCGCGGTCGACCACCGCCTCGTAGGCGCCGTGGATGATCAGGTCGCGCTGGGCGCGTTTGGGGAGGTTCTTCTTGTTCTCGTATTTGGCCTCGGTGAAGCCGGCGGAGCGGTAGCGGCCGGGGACCAGGAGGCCGCGGACGCGCGACTTGAAGTCGCGGCGGCCGTCCTCGATCGCCTCGCGCATGAACTGCTTGAACGGTGCCTCGCCTTCTTCGAGCACGAGGCGCTCGACCGCGTCGCGGATCATGTGGCAGCCGGCGAGGCGGGTGCGCTCGTCGAGCAGGTAGAGGCCCGGGGCGCGGCTCATCATCGAGCAGCGCTTGGTGTGCCACTGGGCGATCGTGTCGTTCTCGCCGATCTTCGTGCAGTGCAGGTCGATCCCGTCGTCGAAGCGGGTGGTCGGGCCGACCGGGACGCCGCCGGGGGTGCTGGCGCCGATGTCCATCACGTGGATCACGCCGCCGGCCCAGCCGAGCAGCTCGCCCGGGTTGTCGGGGTTGAAGATCGGGACGAAGGTCTGGACGTCGGCGTTGTGGACGTCGCCGATCGTCGGCTGGTTGTTGGCGAAGATGTCGCCCGGCCGGATCTTCGGGTTGTCCTCCCAGCCGTTCCGCACCATGAACTTGATCGCCTCGGACATCGTGTGGACGTGGACGATGATCCCGGTCGAGAGCGCGACGTTGTCGCCCTCGGGGGTGTAGAGGGCGAAGCAGATCTCGCCGAGCTCGCGGACGATCGGCGAGGCGGAGATGTTCAATGCGGTCTCACGGGCGGTGACCATGCCGCCGCGCACCCGCGAGAAGAGCTTCTCGAAATGCAGCGGGTCGGAGTCCTTCATCTCCAGCTCGCGCAGGCCGTGATAGTGGCCGGTCTGCTCGAAGGCGCTCTCCGAGCTTTCGAGCATCTGGGCCAGGGTCTGGCCGTCCCAGCCGATCGGTGCGGACTGCTCGGGCTCGAGGACGCGGGTGCTGTCGATCGTGGCCATGGTCAGGCCTCCTTGTTCTCGAGATGGAAGATGCCGTGCTCGTCGAGCCAGGCGCGGCGGTCGGGCGGGATCGGGAAGGTCGTCGACTCGGCCTCGAGCACGGCCGGGCCCTCGATCACGTGGCCGTTGCGTACCTGCTCCATCTCGTACACGTCGGTGGTCGCCGGGCCGTCGGCCCACCAGACCTCGCGCGTCTCCTTGACCGGCGGCGCGCCGGACTCGCTCGGCATCGTCGGCAGGGTCGGCTGCTCGATCGGGACCGAGCCCTTGACGATCGCCTGGGCGACCAGGTAGCCGAGCTCCGGCGAGGAGGCGGCCCGCGCGTACATCCGCGTGTAGGTCGTCTCGAAGGTCGCGATGAGATCTTCGACGTCGGCGATCGACTCGATCGCCGGCTTCGGCGCGTCGACCTCGATGTCGACCAGCTGGCCGTAGTACTGCATCCGCACCATGTGGGTGAACTCGACCTCGCCGGCGTCGTAGCCGGACTTCGAGAACTCGTCGCGGACGCGATCCTCGAGCGAGCGCCAGGCCTGGGTCAGCAGACCGCCCATCGCCGCCTTTTCCTCCTCCGGCGCGGTCGGCAGCAGCGGCAGGTCGACCTGGCGGTCGAAGCGGTACTCGAACTCGGCGCAGGCGCAGCCGAAGGCCGAGAATCCGGCCGCCCACTCGGGGACCAGCACCTGCTGGTAGGGGACGCCGCTGGTGTAGCCGGCGACGTGCAGCGGGCCACCGCCGCCGTAGCAGAGCAGGGTGTAGTCGGCGGGGCTGTAGCCCTTGCCGAGGATGCGGCCGACGGCCTCGTTGCGCAGCGAGGTCTCGAACAGCTCGATCACCCCGGCCGCCGCCTCCTCGACGCCGAGCCCGAGCGGGTCGGCGACCTGGCGCTTGACCTCGTGGCGGGCGCGCTCGACGTCGAGCTGGACCTGGCCGCCGAGGAAGTACTCGGGGTTCAGGCGCCCGAGCACGAGGTTGAGGTCGGTGATCGAAGCGGTCTCGACGCCACCCTCGGGCCAGGCGGTGCCGATCATCGCCCCGGCGGAATCCGGGCCGATCTCGGGGCGGCGGGCGTTGGGGTCGATGCGGACGAAGGAGCCGCAGCCGGAGCCGACCGAGTCGATCTGGACCAGCGGCATGTTGAGCAGGAATTTCGCCATGTCCGGGGTCGTCGTCACCTCGTAGCGCTTGCCGGTCAGCAGGGCGATGTCGAAGGAGGTGCCGCCGATGTCGGTGCAGAGGACGTTGTTGAGGTCGATCCGGTCGGCCAGCCAGCGGGCGCCGACGACGCCGCCGATCGGGCCGGAGACCAGCGTCGTCGCCAGCTGGTCGGCGTCGATCGAGATCGTGCCGCCATGGCTCGCCATCACCCGCAGCTCGAAGGCGGCGCCGCGCTCCTTGGTGCGGTCGCGGACCGCGCGCAGGGTGCCGCGCGAGGGCTCGGCGGCGTAGGCCTCGATAACCGTGGTGTTGAGCCGGGGGAAGTCGCGGCGCGAGGGGTAGAGCTCGGAGGAGACGAAGACCGGGCAGTTGCCGTTGAGGCTGCGCTTCGCCTTCTCCTCCTCGACGATCTCGCGGACCCGCTGCTCGTGGGCGGGGTTGCGGTAGCTGAAGATCAGCGAGATGACGATGCCCTCGACGTCGTCGTCGAGCAGCGCGTTGACGCCCTCGCGGACATCTTCCTCGCGCAGCGGCAGGACCTCGTTGCCGAACAAATCGATGCGACCGCGGACGCCGTGCACGCGAGAGCGCGGGATCAGCGGGTCGTTGTGGTGGTGGGTGGCGATGTGGAGGCGGTCGGCGTAGGAGAAGCCGAGGTAGGTCTGGATCCCGCGCTCCATCTGCAGC
>JAWVEZ010000102.1:0-3133 GCA_033856455.1 Solirubrobacterales bacterium
CGGCGCTCCTCGACGGCGCGGTCGAGCGCCCAGGCGGCGATCTCTACCGGGTTGGCGTCGGTGCCCTGCTCGAAGACTGTGGCGCCGGCCCGCTCCCCGACGGTGACCAGCTGGTCGACCGCGGCCGGGCGGTAGACGTCGCAGGCGGCCAGGGCGACGTCTTTCTTCTCCTTTTTGAAGTGGAGGGCGAGCTTCGCGCAGGCGGTCGTCTTGCCGGATCCCTGCAGGCCGGCCATCAGGATCACGGTCGGCCCGGGGGGCGAGGCCATCGCCAGCTCGCTGCCGGACCCGCCCATCAGCGAGGCGAGCTCCTCGTTGACGATCTTCACGACCTGCTGGCCGGGATCGAGGCTCTCCAGCACGTCGTCGCCCAGGCAGCGCTCTTTCAGCGTCTTCGTGAAGCGTTTGACGACTTTGAAGTTGACGTCCGCCTCGAGCAGCGCGAGCCGGATGTCGCGCATCGCGGCATCGACGTCGGACTCGCTGAGCTTGCCCCGCGAGCGGACCTCCGAAAGCGTGCCCTGCAGTCGTTCGGAAAGCTGGTCGAACATCGGCTTCCAGCTTAGAGGGGCTACTCGGCGAGGAGCGCCTGGGCGTACTCGGTGGGGTCGAACGGGCGCAGGTCCTCGAGCGTCTCGCCGACCCCGATCAGCTTCACCGGGATCTCGAGCTCGGAGGCGATCGCCAGCGCGATCCCGCCCTTGGCGGTGCCGTCGAGCTTGGTCAGGACGACGCCGTCGACCTCGACCGCTTCGGAGAAGACCTTCGCCTGGCGCAGCCCGTTCTGGCCGGTGGTCGCGTCGATCGAGATCAGCGTCTCGTGCGGGGCGTCGGGGATCAGCTTCTGGATCACCCGGCGCACCTTGGCCAGCTCTTCCATCAGGTTGTCCTGGGTGTGGAGGCGGCCGGCGGTGTCGACGATGACCACGTCGGCGCCGCGGGCGACCGCGGCGGAGACCGCGTCGTAGGCGACCGAGCCGGGGTCGGCCCCGGCTTCGCCGCGGACGAGCTCGGCGCCGGCGCGGTCGGCCCACTCGGCGAGCTGCTCGGCGGCGGCGGCGCGGTAGGTGTCGCCGGCCCCGAGCACGACCGAGAGGCCCATCTCCTTGCTCAGGTGCCAGGCGATCTTGCCGATCGTCGTCGTCTTGCCGGTGCCGTTGACGCCGACCATCATCAGCACCGCCGGCTCGGCCGCGAGGTCGATCGGGGCCCGGCCGGTCGAGGCGACCTCGGCGAGGATCTCGATCAGCCGGTCGCGGACGGCGATGCCGTCGGCCGGGACGGTGCCGGCCTCGACCTCGTGCTCGAGCCGCTCGACCACCGCGGCGGTGGTCGGGGCGCCGACGTCGGCGAGGATCAGCGCCTCCTCGAGCAGCTCCCAGGTCTCCTCGTCGATCCGGTCGAAGAGGCTGGCGGAGATCTCCTCCTGCAGCGCCTGGCGGCTTTTCGAGAGGCTCTCGCGCAGGCGGCGGAAGACACCGCGCCGCTGCGGCTCCTGCTCGGCGGCGGCCGCGGGCTCCCGCGGCGCGCGCGCACCGAGGTCGACGATGTCCTGCCAGCTGGTCGCCATCAGGCGGCAGGCTAGCTCGCCGCGGCGGCGGCGCGGAGCTCGGCCAGCGAGTCGGCCAGCAGCTCCGTCAGCCGGGCGGCGTCCGGGACGGCGGCGGGGTCGGCGAGGACGCCGAAGCCGATCCGGCCGTTGTAGCTGAGGATCGCGATCGCCAGGCCGTGCCGGCGAGCGAGGAACCCGACCGGGTAGATGCCGGTCAGCTCGCGGCCGAGCACGTAGAACGGCAGCTGCGGGCCGGGGAAGTTGGTGACCAGGAGGTTGAACAGGCGGGTGGAGAAGTTGATCGCCGCGGTCGGCCCGAGCAGGACCGGCGCGAACTCGCCGAACCAGTCGTTGAGGCCCCAGATCGCTTCCGCGCCGAGCGGCTGCTTGGAGTCCTTGAGGCGGTCCATCGCAGCGCTGACGGCCCGCAGGCGGGCGACCGGGTCGGCGATCCCGACCGGCAGCGGGCCGCGCATCGCCGTCAGCTTGTTGCCGAGCAGGCCGTGCTCGTCCTCGCTGCGGATCGAGACCGGGACCAGCGCCTTCAGCTCGACCCCGTCGATCGCCTCCCCCCGCTCCCGCATCCAGTCCCGCATCGCCCCCGCGACGATCGCCAGGGTGACGTCGTTGACGGTGCCGCCGAGCCCGTTCTTGATCCGCTTCACGTCGGCCAGCTCGAAATCGGCCCAGACGAAGTCCCGGGCGGCGCCGACCGGGGCGTTGAAGGAGACCCGCGGGGCCGGGCGCGCGAGGTTCCAGGTCACCTCCCAGAGCCCGGCGATGCCGTCGGTGGCACGCCGGCGGGCCCGGGCCGGGTCATGGGCGGCGGTGCGCAGCCAGCTCGCGAGGCGGCCGAGCACTCCGACCAGGCCGGCCGCGGCGCGGGCGAGCAGGCCGAGTCTGCCGGGCCGCCGCCGGGGCGCCCAGGGCGGCTCCGGCCCGGGCTCCCGCGGCGGGGGATTCGGCTCCGCGTCGAAGAGCAGGGTGCCGATGTCGACCGCCGAGATCCCGTCCGCCATCGCGTGGTGGGTCTTGTAGACGATCGCGAAGCGCGAATCGGCGAAGCCGTCGACCACGACCAGCTCCCAGAGCGGCCTCGCGCGGTCGAGCGGCGGCGCCAGCAGCGCGCCGACCAGCGTTCTCAGCTCCGCATCGCTCCCCGGGCCGGGGAGCGTTCGCCGGCTGACGTGGGCGCCGAGCTCGAAGCCGTCGTCGTCGACCCAGTACGGGGTGCCGAGGCCGAGCGGCGGGAAGAGCAGCCGCTGTCGCAGGCGCGGCAGCTGGTGCAGGCGGCCGCGGATCTGAGCGAGGAAGTCGGCCTGCTCGGGCGGCGCGCCGGAGCAGACCAGCACGGCGCCGATCGCCATGTGCGCGTTCCCTTTCTCGTTGACCAGGAACGACGTGTCGAACGAGGTCAGTCTCTCCATCTGGCGCCGAGCCATCTCTCCTCGCAGCGAGGGTACCCCGGGCCGGCGGGCGCGGGGCGCGAGTGAACGTTAGGCCGGCGTTACGCGACCGCGGAGAGGGTGCCGCCACCGGCGCCCTCTTCGTCGTCCTCGTCCTCGCCCGCTTCGCGTGGCA
>JAWVEZ010000103.1:0-4390 GCA_033856455.1 Solirubrobacterales bacterium
ATCATCCAGCAGTCCGACAAGCGCTACACGCTGGTCCAGCTGCGTGAGCGGGTCGAGGCGCTGCTGCCCAAGTCCGAGCAGGTCTACAACGAGCGCTACGACCACGGGATGCGGGTCAAGGCCGTGATCACCGACGTCTCCGACTCGACCAAAGGCCCGGCGATCGTCGTCTCGCGCCGCAGCCCGGAGCTGATCAAGAGCCTGTTCGAGCTCGAGGTCCCGGAGATCGCCGACAAGCTGGTCGAGATCGTCGGGGTCGCCCGCGAGCCCGGCTACCGCTCGAAGATCGCCGTCGTCTCGCACGCCGACGGGGTCGATCCGGTCGGCGCCTGCGTCGGCCCGCGCGGCTCCCGGGTGCGGATGGTCGTCTCCGAGCTGCGCGGCGAGAAGATCGACATCATCCCCCACAACGACGAGCCCGCCCGCTTCGTCGCCAAAGCCCTTTCGCCGGCCCGCGTGCGCGAGGTGATCGTCGACGACGACGAGCGCCAGGCGACCGTGATCGTGCCCGACGACCAGCTCTCGCTGGCGATCGGCCGCGACGGCCAGAACGCCCGCCTCGCCGCTCGCCTGACCGGCTGGCGGGTCGACATCAAGTCGGAGACCGACTTCGCCTCCGAGGAACAGGACATCGAGTTCGAGGGCGAGGAAGCCTTCGACGGCCGTTGCCTGGCGGTTCTCTCCAACGGTCGCCGCTGCCCGAACGCGGCGATCCCCGGCTCGACCTACTGCGGTCTGCCCCAGCATCAGGCGCTCTCGCGCTTCGAGACCAGCCAGGTCGCGATCCTCACCCCGCTGGGCGAGGCCGAGGTGGCGATCCTCGCCGACCCCGACGCCGACGAGGGGCAGGTCGAAGAGATCGTCGCCCGCGCCTCCGCCGACTTCGACGAGGCCGCGCTGGCGGCCGCCGAGGAGGAGACGGTCGAGGCGGAGGCCGCGGAGGTCGACGCGGCCGCCGAGGAGGCACTCGACGAGGTCGTCGACGAGGCGATCACCGAGGTCGAGGCCGAGGAAGCCGCCGAGGACCCGGTCGAGGCCGAGATCGAGGAGGAGATCGCCGGCGCGGCCGCGGTCGAGGCCGAGCAGGCCGCCGCGCCCGTCGAGCAGGAGGCCCCTACCGATGACGACGCAGTCGCCGAGGAGGCGGAGCGACCTAGTGCCTAAGAAGCGCGTTCACGAGATCGCCAAAGCCCAGGGCGTGAGCAGCAAGGATCTGCTCGCGGCGCTGAAAGCCGCGGGTGTCGACGCCAAAGCGGCCGCCTCCAGCGTCGAGGAGGCCGACGCGGTGAAGGCGATCGCCGCGGCGAAAGGCAACGGCGGCGCCGAGGCGCCGGCGAAAAAAGCGCCGGCCAAAGCCGCGGCGCCGAAACAGCCTCCGGCTCAGGCCGCCAAGCCCGCGTCCGCCGCGAGCGAGGCGAAACCGGCTGCGCCGGCGAAAGCAGCGCCGAAAGCGGCGGCAACGGGTGGAGCTTCGACCAAGCCGGTTCGTCCCGCCGGATCCCCCCAGGGGAGCGGTGGCGGCGCTGGCGGGGGAGCCAAAAAACGCCGCGTCGTGATCGACTCGCAGGCCGCCCGCCGTGACCAGATGGGCGGCCCGCCGCCGCAGCGCCCGCCCCGCCGCCGCGGTGGCCGCCGCCGCCGGCCGCTCCTGGAGGAGCCGCCGATGGGTCCGGCCACTCCGGTCGAGCCCGAGGCGACCAGGGTCAACTCCGGCGCCACCGTGCGCGAGGTCGCCGAGACCCTCGGCCTGGCACCCGCCGAGGTGATCAAAAAACTGATGATGATGGGCGAGATGGCGACGCTGACGCAGACCCTCACCGACGACTCGGTGCGGGCGATCGCCGACGAGTACGACCGCAAGCTGGAGATCGTCAGCGCCGCCGACGAGGAGCCGGAGGAGCCCGAGTTCGACGATGCCGACGAGGACCTGTCCGACCGCCCGCCGGTCGTGACGATCATGGGTCACGTCGACCACGGCAAGACCTCGCTGCTCGACGCGATCCGCGAGACCGAGGTCGCCGCCGGCGAGGCCGGGGGCATCACCCAGCACATCGGCGCCTACCAGGTCCACAAAGACGAGAAGACGATCACCTTCCTCGACACGCCCGGCCACGCCGCCTTCACGGCGATGCGCGCCCGCGGCGCCAAGGTCACCGACGTCGCCGTGATCGTGGTCGCCGCCGACGACGGCGTGATGCCGCAGACCAAAGAGGCGATCGACCACGCCCGCGCCGCCGACGTGCCGATGCTGATCGCCGTCAACAAGATCGACAAAGAGGGCGCCAACCCCGAACGGGTCCGGACCGAGCTCGCCCAGGAGGGAATCAGCCCGGAGGAATGGGGCGGCGACACCGTCTTCGCCGAGGTCTCCGCGAAGACCCACGAGGGGCTCGACAACCTGCTCGACATGATCCTCCTGGTCACCGAGCTCGAGGAGCTCGGCGCCAACCCCGACGCGCCTGGCTCGGGCACCGTGATCGAGTCCCAGCTCGATCCCGGCCGCGGCCCCGTCGTCACCGTCCTCGTCCAGCGCGGCACCCTGAGAATCGGTGACTCGCTGGTCGCCGGACCGCAGTGGGGCCGGGTGCGGGCGATGCACGACTTCACCGGCAAACGGGTCGAGGCCGCCGGACCGGGCATGCCGGTCGAGGTGCTCGGCTTCGACGGGGTCTCCGACGCCGGCGAATTCGTCCAGGCCGTCGAGAACGACCGCCGCGCCCGCCAACTCGCCCAGGAGCGCGCCAACCGCCTCAAGACCGAGGCCCTCGCCCGTCGCCAGGCCCGCAAGATCAGCCTCGACGAGGTCTTCGCCCGGGTCCAGGAGGGCGAGATCAAGGAACTCAACATCGTCCTCAAGGGCGACGTCGCCGGCTCCCTGGAGGCACTCCAGGACGAGATCGCCAAGGTCCCGCAGGACCGCGTCGCGATCAACATCATCCACTCGCAGACCGGCGGCATCAACGAGTCCGACGTGATGCTGGCCTCGGCCTCCGAAGCGATCATCATCGGCTTCAACGTGCGGCCGCTGGCCGACGCGCGCCGCGCCGCCGAGCGCGAGGGCGTCGACGTCCGCACCTACTCGGTCATCTACAAAATCACCGAGGACCTGCGCAACGCGATGGAGGGCCTGCTCGAGGCGCTCGAGGTCGAGGAGACGGTCGGCGAGGCCGAAGTCAAACAGACCTTCAAAGCCTCGAAGGTCGGCCGCATCGCCGGCTGCATCGTCACCGAGGGCAAGGCGGTGCGCACCGCGAACGTTCGCCTGATCCGCGAGGGCACCGTGATCTGGACCGGCAACCTGGCCTCCCTGCGTCGCTTCAAAGACAACGTGCAGGAAGTCGAGGAGGGCCAGGAGTGCGGGATCGTGCTCGAAGGCTATGCCGACGTCAAGGAGGAAGACGTGATCGAGTTCTTCCAGACGAAACAGGTCGAGCAGACGCTGGAGTGAGTGGCGAGGCCGAGATGATCGATTCCACGACCAGGCCCACCTGGTTGACGCACCCGGCACACTAGGTGACCTAAGGTGGCCGGCGCTCGCATGCGGCGCATCAACGAGGTGCTTCGCGAGGTCGTGGGCGCCACGATTTCAGGCGACCTCAGCGACCCCCGCATCGGCTTCGTGACCGTGACCGCCGTCGAGACCAGCCCCGATCTGCGCACCGCCAAGGTGTACGTGAGCGTGCTTGGCGACGAGGAGGAGCGCGAGGAGAGCCTCAGCGCCCTACGCTCCAGCCACGGCGTGATCCAGTCGCGGATCGCCGCCGAGACCCGAATGAAGCGGACCCCAACCTTGACCTTCCACTACGACGACACGATCGAAAAAGGCGTGCGGATCTCGCAGCTGCTCGAGGACGCCCCCGACCCGGGGGAGGAGCCGCGGTGAGCGAGACCACCGGGTTGGCGACCTCGGACATCGAGCGCGTCGGCGAGGAGCTGCGCTCCCGCCAGCGCTTCCTGCTGACCGCCCACGAGGGACCGGACGGCGACGCGCTCGGCTCACTGCTCGGGATGCACCAGATCCTCACCCAGCTCGGCAAGGACTCGGTGATGTTCCTCGCCGCGAAGGAGTTCCCGCTGCCGATCGAGTACCGCTTCCTGCCACTGGAGGAGGTCTTCCACGAGGCGCCGGCCGACATGGCCGATCGCACGGTGGTCTTCCTCGACTGCGGCAACATCGACCGCATGCCGGTCGACTTCCTCACCAACGGGGACAACTTCACGATCAACATCGACCACCACCACGACAACACCCGCTTCGGCGACCTCACCCTGGTCGAGGTCGACGCCTCCTGCACCGCCGAGATCGTCTACGACCTCGCGCAGCTGCTGGGCGCCAAGATCACCCCGGAGATCGCCGCGGCGCTCTACGTGGGCCTGATCACCGACACCG
>JAWVEZ010000104.1:0-3495 GCA_033856455.1 Solirubrobacterales bacterium
CGCCGGGTCGAGTGCGGGGCGATCAACGTCAACGACGTGCTCGTCAACTACTTCGCCACCGACGTGCCGATGGGCGGCTGGAAGCAGTCGGGGATCGGCTACCGCCACGGCGAACCGGGGATCAAGAAGTACTGCCGCACCGAGTCGATGGTGATCACCCGGATCGCCGCCAAGCGCGAGCCGACCTGGTTCCCGTACACCAAGGCCCGCCGCGGCCTTGTCGGCCGGATTGCCCGTGCCTTCAACGCCCGCGACCTGAAGCGGCGGCTGGGGATGCGGGCTTAGGGGTAGCGGCTGACGCCTCGAACAAGCGCTGCTCCTCCCGCGCAAAACGTTCAGAGGCTCACCCAACCCCTCCCACGAATCGCTCACCCACCTCGAAAAGACCACGCAGCCGCCCGGTAGCCTTCTTAGGTTCATGGCCGAGCGTGACTACATAGCCGCGGTGCGCGAGCGCGTCGTCGTCTTCGACGGCGGCATGGGCGCGACCCTGGAGCAGTTCGACCTCACCCAGGAGGATTACGGCGGCCTGCTCGGCAAATGCCACGAGGCGCTGGTGCTGAACCGCCCCGACGTGATCGAGGGGGTCCACAGCTCGATGCTGGAGGCCGGCGCCGACGTGGTCGAGACCGACACCTTCCAGGGCTCGCGGCTGAAGCTCGAGGAGTGGGGCCTCGGCGAGCAGACCATGGAGATCAACGTCAAGGCGGCCGAAATCGCCCGCAGGGCGGCCGGGCCCGAGCGCTTCGTCGCCGGCTCGATCGGGCCGACCGGGTTCCTGCCCGCCTCGACCGACCCGACCCTGGGCGACATCTCCTTCGGCGCACTTGTCTCGGTCTTCGCCGAGCAGGCCGAGGGCCTGGTCGAAGGCGGCGCCGACCTGATCATCATCGAGACCGCCCAGGACATCCTCGAGGTCAAGGCGGCGATCTTCGGCGCCCGCGAGGCGTTCGCGAAGACCGGCCGGCGGCTGCCGCTGCAGATCAGCGTCTCGCTGCTGCCGAACGGCGGCAAGATGCTGCTCGGCACCGACGTCCAGTCGGTGCTGACGACGCTGACCGCGCTCGACGTCGACGTGGTCGGGCTCAACTGCTCGACCGGGCCGGAGGACATGCGCGACGCGATCCGCGTCCTCGGCGAGACCTCCCCCCTGCCGGTCCACTGCATCCCCAACGCCGGGCTGCCGCTGCAGGGCCCCGACGGCGAGACGATCTTCCCCGAAGAGCCCGAGCCGCTGGCGGCGACGCTGGCCGAGTTCGTCGAGCGCTACGGGGTTGGCATCGTCGGCGGCTGCTGCGGGACGACCCCCGAGCACATCGCCGCGATCCGCGCCCGGGTCGACGGGCGCAGCCCGGCCCCGCGCCCGGCGCCGGGCCAGATCGAGGTCTCCTCGATGATGACCTCCGCCCCGCTGGTCCAGGAGCCGCGCCCGACCCTGGTCGGCGAGCGGGTCAACTCGCAGGGCTCGAAAAAGGCCAAGGAGCTGCTGCTCGCCGACGACTACGACGGCCTCGTCCAGGTCGCCGAAGACCAGGTCGAAGGCGGCGCCCACGTGCTCGACGTCTGCGTGGCGCTGACCGAGCGCCAGGACGAGGACGACCAGATGAGCGCCGTGGTCAAGCGCGTGTCCCTGACCCAGCCGGCGCCGATCCAGGTCGACTCGACCGAGCCGGAGGTGATCAAGGCGGCGCTGGAGACGATTCCCGGGCGGGCGATCGTCAACTCCATAAATCTGGAGGCCGGCCGCGCCAAGGCCGACGTCGTGATCCCCCTGGCGAAGGCCCACGGGGCGGCGCTGATCGCGCTGACGATCGACGAGGTCGGGATGGCGAAGACGGCCGAGCGCAAGGTCGAGATCGCCCAGCGGATCAAGGAGATCGCCTGCGACGAGCACGGCCTCGAGCCCGAGGCGCTGATCTTCGACCTGCTGACCTTCACCCGGACCACCGGCGACGAGGAGTGGCGCCCCTCGGCGGTGGAGACGATCGAGGGCATCCGCCGCCTCAAGGCGGAGCTCCCCGGGGTCAAGACCTCGCTGGGCGTCTCCAACGTCTCCTTCGGCGTCTCCCCCCGCCCCCGCGCCGTGCTCAACTCGGTCTTCCTGCACCACTGCGTCGAGGCCGGGCTCGACCTGGCGATGGTCAACCCGAACCACATCACCCCCTACAGCGAGATCTCCGACGAGGAGCGTGAGCTCACCGACGACCTCGTCTTCAACCGCCGCGAGGACGCGCTCGAGCGCTTCATCTCCCACTTCGAGGCCCAGGGCCAGGAGGCGGAGGCCGAGGTCGCCGACCCGACCGCCGGCATGGAGCCCGAGGAGGCGCTGCACTGGCACATCCTGCGCCGCAAGAAGGACGGCGTCGAGGACTGGATCGACCGCTCGGTGGAGAAGATCGGCGCGGTCCCGACCCTGAACGAAGTGCTGCTGCCGGCGATGAAGGAGGTCGGCGACAAGTTCGGCGCCGGCGAACTGATCCTGCCCTTCGTCCTGCAGTCGGCGGAAGTGATGAAACGGGCGGTCGCCCAGCTGGAGAACTACCTGGACCGGATCGAGGGCCACACCAAGGGCAAGGTGGTGATCGCGACCGTGTTCGGCGACGTCCACGACATCGGCAAGTCGCTGGTCAACACGATCCTCACCAACAACGGCTACACGGTGATCGACCTCGGCAAGCAGGTCCCGGTCGACGCGATCATCGAGGCCGCGGTGGAAAACGAAGCCGACGCGATCGGCCTCTCGGCGCTGCTCGTCTCGACCTCGAAGCAGATGCCGACCTGCGTCGCCGAGCTGCACGAGCGCAAGCTCCCCTTCCCGGTGCTGATCGGCGGCGCCGCGATCAACCGCGACTTCGGTCGCCGCACCCTCTACCCGAAGGGCAGGGAGTCCGACGAGGTCTACGAGCCCGGCGTCTTCTACTGCAAGGACGCCTTCCAGGGGCTCGACACGATGGACGCGCTGGTCGACCAGGAGGCGCGGGCGGCGCTGATCGGGCGGATCAAGTCCGAGGCGAAGACCTTCCGCGAAAAGCCGGTGGTGGTCGACAACTCGCCGCCGGTCACCGACAGCAGCGTGCGCTCGGCGGCGCGCACCGACGTGGCGATCCCGGCGCCGCCCTGGTGGGGCGTGCGCGAGGTCCCGGTCGACTTCGACGCGGTCTTCCCTTACCTGGACCGCCACGTCCTCTTCAAGCTCCACTGGGGCGGGCGCGGGGTCAAGGGCGAGGCCTGGCGCGAGCTGGTCGAGGGAACCGCCGAGGAGGAGGGCTTCGCGCCGAAGCTGGAGCGGATGTGGCGCGAGCAGGACTACCTGCACCCGCGGGCCAGGCTCGGCTTCTTCCCCTGCAACTCCGACGGCAACGAGCTGGTCGTCTTCGACCCCGAGGATCCCGAGAAGGAGCTCGAGCGGCTGGTCTTCCCGCGGCAACCGAAGCACGACCGCATCTGCCTGGCCGACTTCTATCGGCCCCTGAGCGAACTTGGGCCCGGGGAGCG
>JAWVEZ010000105.1:0-11165 GCA_033856455.1 Solirubrobacterales bacterium
AGCGGCGTTAGCGTGAACCTTCATCCGGGTCCTCCTTGCTTAGGGCGTAGACACCCCCGAGCTTCTTGGAGGGCCCGGATGCTTCTCAGGCGTTCACAACGTGTGTGGGCGGGTCAGCTAGCGGCGAACCTGGGGCCGACCGCCCCGGTCGAGCATCATTCGAGCCATGCCGGCCACCAAGAAGCTGGTCCTCACCTACGTCGACTCGCTGCGCACCGACCTGCTGCTGCGGGCGGTCGAGGAGGGGCGGGCACCGACCTTCGGCGCGCTGCTGGAGCGCGGCGTGCTGGTCCCCGACTGCGTCTCCAGCTTCCCGTCGGTGACCCCGGTGGCCTGCTCGGAGATGGTCACGGGGGTCGGCTCCGACCGCCACTGGATCAGCGGCATGAACTGGTACCACCGGCTGGAGCGGCGCTACGTCGAGTACGGCTCCTCGCTGGAGGCGACCCGCGCCTTCGGGATCTTTCGCGTCCTCTACGACCTCGTCTACAACATGAACCTGGCGCACCTGAGCCCGGAGGTCGAGACCCTGTTCGAGCGCCTCGACGACGCCGGCGCCCGCACCGCCTGCACCACGTTCCTGATCTACCGGGGCCGCCACCGCCACCAGGTCTCGCTCGACGGCCTCCTGCGCAAAGCGGTCGACGCGACCCGGCTGAAGTTCCAGCACCACACCTGGGGGCCGGCCGATCTCTTCTACGGCGACCTCTACGCGAGCCGCGAGGTCCCCTGCAAGCCGACCTCGCTGCCCGGCAACCGCGACCCCTACGCCGCCTGCTGCGCGGTCGAGCTGGTCCGCGAGGACCGCTGTGACTTCCTCCTGCTCTCGCTGCCCGACAACGACAACTACTCGCACAAGTACGGGCCGGAGGCGAGCGTCGAGTCGATCGCCAAGGCCGACGAGGCTTTCGCGCAGGTGGTCGAGGCCGGCGGCGGGCTCGACGAGTTCCTCGACGCCCACGCGGTGATCCTGCTCGCCGACCACGCCCAGACCGACGTCCACCGGGGCCTGCCGCTGGCCGAGCTGCTCGCCCACGAGTGGTCGGTCCTGCAGCCCTCCGACGACCGCCCCGAGCTGGCCCAGCTGGCGGTCAGCCCGACCGGCCGCGCCGCCCACGTCTACCTGCTGGGCGGCGAGGTGGAGCGGCCCGATCCGCTGGCGGTGGCGGCGCGTTTGGGGGAGATCGAGGGCGTCGACCTGGTCTGCCGGCTGCAGGGCGCCGACGGCGCGCCGCTGCGGCGCGAGGAGCCCGGGATGCCGGCGACCGGCGACGAGTGGGCCGTCGTGGAACGCGGCGAGGAGTCGGTCTGCTTCCGGCCGGCAGCGGCCGAGGCCGCCGGGAGCGTCGCCGACCTGCGCGGCGGGAGCTGGGAGATCGACGGCGACCTCGGGGTGCTGGAGGCGCGGGTCGAGGACGGGCGGCTGCGCAGCGAGGCCTACCCCGACCCGCTGGCCCGGGTCTTCGCGGCGCTGGCGGCGCCGCACTCGGGCGACTTCGTCGTCTCCCTCGAGGAGGGCTTCGAGGCGGTCGACTGGGGCGGGGTCACCCACGCCGGCGGCGGCAGCCACGGCGCCCTGCTGGCCGGCGACTCGCTCGGCCCGCTGCTGTTCGTCGGCTGCGGGCCGGAGTCCGCCGACGCCAAGGAGCAGTGGACCCTGCGCGACGTCGCCCCGGCCGTCTACGAGCACTTCGGACTGAGCTGATGCCGCGCTGGCTGGCCGGCGCCCTGGTGCTGCTCTCGCTGGCGCTGCCGGCCGCCGCGAGCGCGGCCGAGCCGGAGCAGAAGATCTCCGGCGCCGAAGCGACCGCGATCGCCGACAAGGACCCCACCGTCGCGGATCAGCGCCGCAAGAACGGGTCGCTGACCTCGAGCGTGAAGATGAACGACGAGCGCTGGGAGGTCGCCTACTTCGGCGACGACAAGCAGGTGGCGCTGGCGATCGTCGACCCGGAGACGGGTGAGGTCGAGGAGACCTGGACCGGCCACCAGGTCGCCTGGCGGATGGCGCGCGGCTACTCGGGCGCCTTCGGGCACAAGCTGAACGCGCCCTACGTCTTCATCCCGCTCTGCCTCTTCTTCCTGATCGGCCTGATCGACTGGCGGCGGCTGCGCCGCGTCGCCAACCTCGACCTGCTGGTCCTGCTCGGCTTCGGCGTCTCCCACTTCTTCTTCAACCGGGCCGAGATCGGCGTCTCGGTGCCGCTCTACTACCCGGTGCTCGTCTACCTGTTCGCCCGCGCGCTGTGGATCGGCTTCCGCGGCCGCGGCGAAGGCCTGCGGCCGGTCTGGCCGACCGTCTACCTGCTGGTCGCGGCGCTCTTCCTGATGGGTGTGCGGACGGGCCTCAACATGGCCGACGCCGGGGTCGCCGACATCGGCTACGCGAGCGTCGTTGGCGCCGACCGGATCACCCACGGCGAACCGATCTATGGCAACTTCCCCGACGACGTCTCCCAGGGAGACACCTACGGCCCGGTCAACTACTACGCCTACGTCCCCTTCGAGCTGGTCTTCCCCTGGGGCGGCAGCTGGGACGACCTTCCGGCCGGCCACGCCGCCGCCTTCACCTTCGACCTGCTGGTCTTCGGGCTGCTGATCCTGCTCGCGCGGCGGATCCGGCCGGGGCCGGAGGGCAAGCGGCTGGCCGCGATCCTCGCCTTCGGCTGGGCCGCCTACCCCTACACCGCCTACGCGCTGGAGTCGAACACCAACGACCCGCTGGTCGCGCTGTTCCTGGTCGGGATCCTGCTGCTGCTCTCGCGCCCGGTCGCCCGCGGGGCGTTAGCCGCGGCCGCGACGCTGGCCAAGTTCGCCCCCGCGGTCCTCGCCCCGATGCTGCTGACCTACGAGGCGAAGCGGCGCCCGATGCTGCTGTTCGCCGCCGGCTTCGGGCTGGTCTCGGCGCTGGCGCTGCTCTGGCCGGCGATCGATCCCGGCCTGAAGACGTTCTACGAGCGCACCTTCGAGTTCCAGGCCGACCGCAGCTCGCCGTTCAGCATCTGGGGCCAGGTCGAGGCGCTGGCGCCGCTGCGCACGGCGCTGATCGGGCTGACCGCAGCGCTCGCGGTCTTCCTCGCCTTCCGCCCGCGCGAGAAGTCCCTGGTCCAGGTCGCGGCGCTCAGCGCCGCCCTGATCATCGCGATCAGCATCACGATGAAGCACTGGTTCTACCTCTACATCGACTGGTTCTACCCACTGCTGCTGGTCGCCCTGGCGGCGTTGCCGGCAGCCGCTGGATCTAGGAAGCAGGAGGAGGAGCCGGAACCATCACCTGCTCGAACGAGTCGGCCAGCCCCCGTTCGTTGACCTCGACCACGGCGCCCATCACCCAGACGTCCTCCTCGGCGGTCTCGAAGCGGGTCGGCATCTGGGTGATCAGCGAGGCCAGCGCCTGCTCGGGCTTGACCCCGAGGACGCTGACGCGCGAGCCGGTCATGCCGACGTCGCAGATGAACGCCGTGCCCTGGGGCAGCACCCGCCCGTCGGCGGTCGGGACGTGGGTGTGGGTGCCGAAGACCGCGGCGACGCGGCCGTCGAGGTGCCAGCCCATCGCCACCTTCTCGCTGGTCACCTCGGCGTGGAAGTCGACGATCACCGCGTCGGCCTCGATCCGGTCGAGGATGCCGTCGACGGTGTCGAAGGGCGAGCGGGCGACCCGCAGCCCGACGGCGCCGCTGAGGTTGATCACCCCGACCCGCATCCCGCCCGCCTCGACCACGGTGTGGCCGCGGCCCGGGTTGGCGCTCGGGTAGTTGGCCGGCCGCACGACCCGCGGCTCGTTGTCGAGGAACTGGTAGGCCTCGCGGTGGCGGTAGACGTGGTTGCCGCTGGTGATCACCCCGGCGCCGGCGCCGAAGAGGTCGTTGGCGGTGCGCTCGGTGATCCCGATCCCGCCGGCCGAGTTCTCGCCGTTGACGATCGTCAGGTCCGGCGCGTAGCGCTCGCGCAGCCCGGGCATCGCGTCGCGCAGCCCGCGCCGCCCGGGACCGCCCACCACGTCGCCGATGAAGAGGACCCGCATCGCCGGACGAGCTTAGTCACTCATCCGCGACACTGATCGCGGTGGGCGAGGAGCAGCAGCCGGGACAGATCTTGAGGCGCGCCGTCGCCTACCCCTACGAGGCGCCCCTGCGTTCCTTCCTCCAGGTCGGCAAGCACAGCCACGACCTCGACTCGGCCGCGGGGCTCGACCTCGACAGCCGCGAGCCGCTGCTCGCCTACGGCGCCAACGCCTCGCCCTCTGTGCTCGCGCGGAAGTTGGAGGGGCTGGCCGAGGAGCCGCTGCCGGTGCTGCGCGCCGAGCTCTCCGGGTTCGACGTCGTCTACTCCGCCCACATCTCCCCCTACGGCGCCGTGCCCTCGACCCTGCAGCGCAGCGAGGGGACGACGGTCCCGGTCTTCGTCCTCTACCCGAGCCCCGACCAGCTCGCGCGGCTCTCGGCGACCGAGCCCAACTACGAGCTGCGCCGACTCTCCCCGACCGACCTGCGCACCGACCTGGTCCTCACGCCCCCGGCGGTCCAGGCCTACGTCAGCCGCCACGGCTGCCTGGCGCTCGACGAGGCCGAGGTCGCGCTGGCGGCGATCGAGGCGAGCGCGCGCCGCTTCCCCGCGATCGGCGAGGTCGAAGTGCTCGAACGGGTCCGCCACCTGCTGGCGCCCGAGCTCGACCTCGAGCGCTTCGTCGAGTCGAGCCTCGACCCCGGCATGGCGGCGGCGCGGACCACCGTCCTCCGCGGCAACGCGATCCCACTCCGGTACTAGACCGTGGCGAAGCGGCGCAGCGCCAGTCGCGCGAGGGCGCCGTAGGCGACGACGAGCGCGGCCAGGTGCAGGAGCGGCCCGCCGATCGAGTCGGCCGGGTCGAGCGCCGCGGTGATCGCTTCCAGGGCCGGCTTGAACGGGAAGACCGCGGTGATCACCCCGATCGCGTCGTAGAGGCCGCCACCGACCGCGCCGGAGGGGATCAGCGAGAGGAAGGCGACCGGCAGGGTGACCATGAAGGCGAGCAGGGAAACGGCGCGGACCTCGCGCGCCGCCGCTCCGAGCGCCGCCCCGGCGGCGGCCAGCGCCGCGCCGCCGAGCAGGATCGCCGCCAGCCAGAGGCCGAAGCGCTCCCAGGCGAGCGGCACGAAGATCGCCAGCCCGGCTAACAGCAGCAGGGTGACGACCAGCCCGACCGCGACCCCGAGCAGCACCTTCTCGGCCAGCAGCGCCTCCCGCGAGACCAGCCCGCGGGTCAGCCTGGGGAAGGCGTTCTCCTCGCGCTCGAGCGCGAGCGAGCCGGCGACGAGGAGGATGGTGACGAAGGCGAGGGTGAAGGTCGCGGCGACGGCGATCGCGAAGGTTTCCAGCGGCGGCGCCTCGCCGCCGACCGCGATTTTCTTGACCGCGATCGGCTGCGCCAGCCGGTCGATCAGCGGCCCGGCGACGTCGAGGTTGTCGCGCGCTTCGTCGGCGAACTCGCGGACCTGTTTGAGGGCCGGGCGCAGCTGCGGTTCCAGCGCCGGTTCCAGCGCCTCGAGGATGTTGGCGCTGGCGCGGAGGCCGAGGATCGGGAAGCTCTGGCCGATCAGCTCGAGCTTGCCGCCGTTGATCACCAGCCCCAGGTAGCGGCTGCCTTCCTTGGCGATCCGCCGGGCGATCGCCAGGTTGGCTTCGGCCAGCAGCGCGTCGATCCGGTCGTCGACCAGGCCGGCCTTGACCGGGTCCTCCTCGTTGACCAGGACTTCGACTTCCGGCACCCCCGGGGTCAGGGTCGAGAGCGAGTTGATCCGGTCGACCAGGCTGGCCGGCAGGACCAGCGCCGCCAGCACCTCGCCGGAGCTGACCTTCGCTTCGGCTTCCTCGCGGTCGTCGACGTCGACGCACTCGACACGCCCGCAGATCCGCTCGCTGACGTTGGAGGACGGGAGCTGTTCGCCACCGACGCTGATCCGGCTGTCGGTCGGGACTTCGTTGAGGAAGGCGACCTTCGGCTTCTCGGAGTCGCGCGAGATCGCGAAGCCGACCAGGACCGCGATCAGGATCGGGTAGACGACCAGCAGCGCCGCCTGCAGGGGCGAGCGGCGGAGGATCTGCAGGTCCTTGAGCAGCAGCCACCTCATCAGTGCCCCCGGTGGTGCAGGTAGGCGACGAAGGCGGTCTCGAAGTCGCGGTCGGCGGCCTCCGGCGCCTCGCGCCGCACCGCCTCGCGCAGCTCCTCGGGCGGCCCGTCGAACAGCGCCTCGCCGTCGGCGAGGACGAGCAGGCGCCCGCCGTAGCGCTCGGCCTCCTGGATGTCGTGGGTGGAGAAGATCACCGTGGTGCCATCGTCGGCGAGTCCGGAGACGAACTCCCAGAGGCGGGCGCGCTGGCGCGGGTCGAGGCCGACGCTGGGCTCGTCGAGCAGCAGCACCCGCGGCCGCGCCAGCAGCCCGATCGCGATGTTGATCCGCTGCTGGTTGCCGCCGGAGAGGCGGGCGACGATCTCACCGCGGCGCGCGCCCAGCCCGATCAGCTCCAGCATCCGCTCGGCCGAGGCGCGCGGGTCCTCGTGCTTCTCCAGGCGCGCGAACAGCAGCAGGTTCTCCTCGACGGTCAGGCGCCGGTAGAGCGCCGCCTGCTGGGGCACCCAGCCGACCTTCCCGCCGTCGACCTCGACCGTCCCCTCGTCGGCCGCGAGGATCCCGGCGAGGATCGAGAGCAGGGTCGTCTTGCCGGCCCCGTTCGGCCCGATCACGGCGACGAGCTCCCCGGGCGCGGCCTCGAAGCCGACGCCCCGCAGGGCTGCGCGCCCGCCGTACCGCTTGACCAGCCCTTGTGCCCGCACCGGGCGGAACGCTACTGCCATCCCGTCCACCTGCCGGTGTCTAAACTCGACGCGATGGCATTTCCCGCAACGCGGATGCGCCGAATGCGGCGCACCGACAGCCTGCGCGGCCTGGTCCGCGAAACGCACCTCGGTCCCGAGCACCTGATCCAGCCGGTTTTCGTCGTCGCCGGGGAGCGGGTGCGCGAGGAGGTCCCCTCGATGCCGGGGATCGAGCGCTTCTCGATCAACAACCTGGTCGAGGAGGCCGGCGAGATCGCCGCCGCCGGGATCGGCGCGATCCTGCTCTTCGGGATCCCCGGCGCCAAGGACGAGTTCGGCACCGGCGCCTACGACGACGAGGGGATCGTGCAGATGGCGGTGCGGGCGCTGAAGGAGGCCCACTCGGAGCTGACCGTGATCACCGACGTCTGTCTCTGCGAGTACACCTCGCACGGCCACTGCGGGGTCCTCCGCGACGGTGAGGTCGACAACGACATTTCGGTCGAGCTGCTGGCGAAAACCGCGATCTCCCACGCCGAGGCCGGCGCCGACGCGGTCGCGCCGAGCGACATGATGGACGGCCGGATCGGCTCGATCCGCTTCCAGCTCGACGAGGAGGGCCACCCCGACACCCCGATCGTCGCCTACAGCGCCAAGTACGCCTCCGCCTTCTACGGGCCGTTCCGCGACGCCGCCGAGTCGACCCCCGAGTTCGGCGACCGCCGCGGGTACCAGATGGATCCCGCCAACGCCGCCGAAGCGGTCCGCGAGGCCGAGCTCGACCTCGACGAGGGCGCCGACATGCTGATGGTCAAGCCCGCCCTTCCCTACCTCGACGTCGTGCGCCGGGTCAAGGACGCGACCGGGGCGCCGCTCGCCGCCTACCACGTCTCCGGCGAGTACTCAATGCTGAAGGCGGCCGCGGCCAAAGGCTGGCTCGACGAGCGCGCCGCCGTCATCGAGACCCTGACCTCGATCCGCCGCGCCGGCGCCGACGCGATCGTCACCTACTACGCGAAGGAGGCCGCAGCTTGGCTTCAGTGAAAGTTCCGCAGTCGAAGGCACGCGCGCGCAAGGACGGCGCGGCGATCCCGCTCGACGAGACCGACAAGCGGCTGATGAACCTCCTGCAGTCGAGCTTCCCGCTCGACCCCGAGCCCTTCGCGCTGGTCGCCTCGGAGGCGGAGATGGAGCTCGACGACGTGCTCGCCCGCACCCGGCGCCTGCTCGAGAACCGGATCATCCGCGAGATCACGCCGATCTTCGACACCCGCGCGCTCGGCTACGAGTCGATGCTGGTCGCGGCCAAGGTCGACTCCGACAACCCCCAGCGGGCGGCGAAGATCGTCAACGCGCATCCCGGCGTCTCCCACAACTACCTGCGCACGCACGAGTTCAACCTCTGGTTCACGATCGCCACCCCGCCCGACTCGGAGCTGGGCCTGAGCGGCACGCTGCAGGCGCTGATGGCGGAGGCCGGGGCCGAGTCGATGCGGGAGCTGCCGACCCTGACCCTGTTCAAGATCAACATGAACCTGGAGATGGAAAAGGGCACCGAGGCACTCGCCTCGACGATCGAAGCGGCGCCCCCGCGCGAGCTCGAAATGCAGCCCTACGACGAGGACGACATCGCCACGATCAAGGCGCTGCAGGGGCCGATGGCGGCGGTCGAGCGGCCCTACGACGAGGCGGCCGCCGAGCTTGGGATCACGACCGACGACCTGCTGGAGAGGCTGCGGACGATGGTCGACCGCAAGATCCTGCGCCGGGTCGCGGCGATCCTCTACCACCGCCGGGCCGGTTTCTCGGCCAACGGGATGGGCGTCTGGAAGGTGCCCGAGGACCAGATCCTCGAGGTCGGCGGGCGGATGGCCGCCTTCCGCGGCATCTCCCACTGCTACCAGCGCCCCACCTACGAGGACTGGCCCTACAGCGTCTTCACGATGGCCCACGGCCGCTCGAAGGAGGAGTGCGACGCCGTCCTCGACGCGATCGCCGCCGAGTGTGGGATGGGCCCCGACGACCGCGCCACCCTCTACTCCTCGACCGAGTACAAGAAGATCCGTCTCCATTACTTCACCGACGACTACGCGGAATGGGAGGCGGCTCATTCCTGAGCCGGGACCCGGCGGGCTGTACGAGCGCGCGCAGCGGGTCCTTCCCGGCGGGGTCAACTCGCCCGTCCGGGCGATGCGGCAGATCGGCCGCGACCCGATCTTCATCGAGCACGGCGAAGGCTGCGAGCTGGTCGACGTCGAAGGCAATCGCTACCTCGACTGGGTCGGCTCCTGGGGCCCGCTGATCCTCGGCCACGCCGAGCCGTCGGTGGTCGCCGCGGTGATCGAAGCCGCCAAGCGCGGGACCAGCTACGGGGCGGCGACCGCGGCCGAGGTCGAGCTGGCCGAGCAGATCGCCGCCCGCGTCCCCGCGGTCGAGATGGTGCGGATGACCAGCTCCGGAACCGAGGCGGCGATGGGCGCGGTGCGGCTGGCCCGGGCGATCACGGGCCGCGAGGTCGTGGTCAAGTTCGCCGGCGCCTACCACGGCCACTCCGACGGCCTGCTGGCCGAGGCCGGCTCCGGCCTGGCGACGCTCGGCGTCCCCGGCAGCCCCGGGGTGACCGCGGCCCAGGCGGCGGGGACGGTGGTGGTGCCGTGGAACGATCGCGAGGCGGTCGCCAAGGCGCTCGCCGAGCACGAGGTCGCGGCGCTGCTGGCCGAGCCGATCGCCGCCAACATGGGCGTCGTCCCGCCCGCCGAGGGCTTCCTCGGATATCTGCGCGAGATGACGGCCGCCGCCGGGGCGCTGCTCGTCTTCGACGAGGTGATCACCGGCTTCCGGGTCGCCCGCGGCGGCGCCCAGGAGCTCTACGGGATCGAACCGGACCTGACCGTGATGGGCAAGGTGATCGGCGGCGGCCTGCCGGCGGCCGCCTTCGCCGGGCCGCGGGCGGCGATGGAGCGGATCGCTCCGGCCGGCGACGTCTACCACGGCGGCACGCTTTCCGGGAACCCGCTGGCGGTCGCCGCCGGGTTGGCGACTCTCGACGCGCTCGACGATGCCGCCTACGCCCGGCTCGGCGAGCTGACCGACCGGCTCGGCGGCGGCCTCGGCGAGCTGGCGACGGACCGGCCCCTACAGGTCGCATCCGCGCCGGGCCTGGTCACGCTCTTCTTCAGCCCCGAGCCGGTTACCGACTTCGCCGCCGCCTCGGCCTGCGACCTCGCCGCCCACGCGCGCTTCTGCAACGCGATGCTCGACCGCGGCGTCTACCCGCCGCCCTCCCAGTTCGAGGCCTGGTTCGTCTCGCTCGCCCACACCGAGGCGACCGTCGACCGCACGCTCGAAGCCGCCGCCGCCTCCCTCGACGATCTCTATGGGTAGGCCCGAGGACGCCCTGCACGCCCTCGCCGCGCAACTGCGCGAGGAGGGCACACCGATCTCGGCCCACGTGGTCGAGCCAGCCGCGCCGCCGAAGCTCGGCGTGCTCGCCGCGGCCGGTCCCCGCGCCGCCGCCGAGCCGGGCGAGTACGCGCTGGTGGTCGAGGCGGTGCGCGAGGGCTACCTGCTGCACTACGGCGAGCCGCGGCTGCTCGCCGGGCACGACCCGGACCTGGCGCTGCTGGCCGGCGACTATCTCTACGCGCTCGGCCTCGACCGGCTGGCGACGCTCGGCGACACCGCCGCGGTGGCCGTGCTCTCCGACCTGATCAGCCGCTGCGCCCAGCTCCACGCCGAGGGCCGCGCCGACGCCGTGCCCCAGCTCTGGCAAGATGCCGCCCGCGAGGTTGGCGGACGGTAGGCACCAACCCCCCGTGTGGCGCAAGCAATAAACTCCGCCTCCGAACGCGAACCGACTGTGGCACCAGATAGCGCGGACAAGAAGAACGGGGCCGGCGAGGCCCCCCAGCAGCGGGTAAAGCCCGACCCACCCGGCTACTTCGAGGGTGAGTCGATGACCCGTCGTCGCGCCTTTACGGTCGCGGCCCAGGGCCTCGGCGGCCTCGCGGGCGCCGCGATCATCCTGCCCGCCGTCGGCTTCGCCGTGGCGCCGATCTTCCACCGCGGCAAGGAGCGCTGGGAGGTGGTCGGTCCGACCGGGGACTTCGTCGAGGGCACCTACCGCCAGGTCGTCTTCACCGAGACCGAGGGGATCGGCGACGCCGGCAAGACCACCGCCTATGTGCGCAAGGGCTCCAAGGACCTCGGCGAGGACCCGAACGCCTACATCGCCCTCTCCAACCGCTGCGCCCACCTCGGCTGCCCGGTCCGCTACGTCGAGGCCGCCGGCAACTTCATCTGCCCCTGCCACGGCGGCGTCTACGACTTCGAGGGCAAGCGGATCGGCGGCCCGCCGGTGCGCCCGCTC
>JAWVEZ010000106.1:0-69593 GCA_033856455.1 Solirubrobacterales bacterium
GGCGGCGTCGGCGCTCTCGGGGCGGCGCACCGTGCGCGAGCCGACCACCGAGTCGTACTGCTCGAAGACCCAGCGCTTGGACGCGATGCTCGGAGCGGCCAGCAGGGCCAGCAGCTCGTCCTCGGCGGAGATTCCCTTCGCCAGGGTCGCCCGGTTGCCGTAGATCCAGCCCTCCGGCTCGGCCGGCTCGAGGTCGTAGAGGGGGCAGCCGTCGACCAGCGCCTCGACCGGCATCTCGCCGACGACCTCCTCACCGCGGAGGATGCGGATCTGGCCGGAGTCGGTGACGACGCCGATCTGGGCCGAGCCGGTCTGCCATTTGTCGCAGACCGCCAGCACCGCCTCGACCTTCTCCGGCTCGACCACCGCGAGCATCCGCTCCTGGGACTCGGAGACCATGATTTCGAACGGCTCCATGTCGGCCTCGCGCAGCGGCACCTTGGCGACGTCGATGTCGATCCCGACCCCGCCGGCCGAGGCCATCTCGCCGGCCGAGGAGGTGAGCCCGGCGGCGCCGAGGTCCTGCAGGGAGACCAGCAGCCCCTGGCCGAGCAGCTCCAGGCAGCACTCCAGGACCTTCGACTCCTCGAAGGGGTCGCCGATCTGCACGGTCGGCCGCTTCGCCTCGTCGCCCTCGCCGAGCTCGGCGGAGGCGAGCACGCTGGCGCCGCCGATCCCGTCGCGCCCGGTCGAGGCGCCCATCAGGACGACCGCGTTGCCGACCCCGGCGGCGGCGGCGCGGACCATCTCCGCGGTCGGGGCGATCCCGATGCACATCGCGTTGACCAAGCAGTTGTGCTCGTAGGGCTCCTCGAAGTAGACCTCGCCGCCGACCGTCGCCACCCCGATCGAGTTGCCGTAGTGGCCGATCCCGCGCACCGCGCCGTCGAGCAGGCGACGCGAGCGGGCCGAGTCGAGCTCGCCGAAGCGGAGGCTGTCGAGGATCGCGATCGGTCGCGCCCCGATCGCGAAGACGTCGCGGAGGATGCCGCCGACCCCGGTCGCCGCCCCCTCGAACGGTTCGACCGCGCTCGGGTGGTTGTGGGACTCGACCTTGAAGGCGACCGCGTAGCCGTTGCCGACGTCGACCGCGCCGGCGTTCTCGCCCGGTCCCATCACCACCCGCTCGCCCTCGGTCGGCAGCTTCCCCAGCAGTTTGCGCGAGTGCTTGTAGGCGCAGTGCTCGGACCAGAGCAGGCTGAACATCGCCAGCTCGACATCGCCCGGCTCGCGGCCGAGCTTCTCGACGATCAGCCCGTACTCGTGGTCGGTCAGTCCCAGCTCGCGGTATTTCGGCGGCGCCGTGGTCACCGCGCCAGCTCCGCCATGCGCTGGAAGACCTTGAGCCCGTCGGTCGAGCCGGTCAGCGGGTCGACCGCGTGCTCGGGATGCGGCATCAGGCCGAGCACGTTGCCGGCCTCGTTGGTCACCCCGGCGATGTCGCGCAGCGATCCGTTGGAGTTGTGGCCGTCGGCGTAGCGGTAGGCGACCTGGCCCTTCGCTTCGAGCTCGTCGAGCATCTCCTCCGGCGCGTAGTAGCGGCCTTCGCCGTGCTTGGCCGGAATCGAGAGCCGCTCCGTGGGTTGTCCCCCGCCGGTGGTGGACAAACCACCGACCGCTTCCAGGTCGACCTGGCGGCAGAGGAAGCGCAGCTCGACGTTGCGCAGCAGCGCCCCGGGCAGCAGCCCCGCCTCGCAGAGGACCTGGAACCCGTTGCAGATGCCGAGCACCGGCTTGCCGGCGGCGGCGTGCTCGGCGACCGCTTCCATCGCCGGCGAGAAGCGGGCGATCGCGCCGGCCCGCAGGTAGTCGCCGTAGGAGAACCCGCCGGGGATCACGACCCCGTCGACGTCGCCGAGGTCGCGGTCTTCGTGCCAAACCATCCGCGCCTCGCCGCTGGCGATCGTGCAGGCGAACAGCGCATCCCGCTCGTCGCAGGAACCGGGGAACTGGACGACGCCCCAGATCACAGGGTCTGGATCTCGTAGTCCTCGATCAGGGGGTTGGCGAGGAGCTTCTCGCAGAGCTCCGCCAGCCGCTCCGGGTCCTCGGCCTCGAGCTCGACCATGCGGCCGACCCGCACGTGCTCGACCCCTTCGAAGCCGAGCGCCGGCAGCGCCCGCTCCACGGCCTTGCCCTGGGGGTCGAGGATCCCCTCCTTGGGACGGATCAGGACCCGCGCCTTCAAAAGCTCGTCTCGGTGATCCGCTCGAAGGCCTCGACGTATTTGCCGCGGGTCTGCTCGACCACGTCGGCCGGCAGCTCCGGCGCCGGCGGCGATTTGTCCCAGCCCTGGGCGCTTGCCCAGTCGCGCACGAACTGCTTGTCGAAAGAGGGCGGCGTGGCGCCCGGCTGGTAGCTGTCGGCGGGCCAGAAGCGCGAGGAGTCGGGGGTCAGGACCTCGTCGGCGAGCACGATCTCGGCGTCGGCGTCGCGGCCGAACTCGAACTTGGTGTCGGCGAGGATGATCCCGCGCTCGAGCGCGTGGACGGCGCCGCGCTGGTAGACCTCGATCGAGATCCGGCGCAGGTCTTCCATCAGCGCCCGGTCGCCGACGATCTCGGCGGCGCGGTCGAAGTCGACGTTCTCGTCGTGGTCGCCGATCTTGGCCTTGGTCGCCGGCGTGAAGATCGGCTCCGGCAGCTTGTCGGACTCGACCAGGTTCGGCGGCAGCTCGATCCCGCAGACGGCACCGGACTCCTTGTATTCCTTCCAGCCGGAGCCGGAGAGGTAGCCGCGGACCACGCACTCGACCGGGTACATCTCCAGCCGCTTGACCCGCATCGCCCGGTCGGAGACCTCCTCGGGCACGTCCTCGGAGATGAAGTGGTTGGGGACGATGTCCTCGGTCAGCCCGAACCAGAAGACCGACATCCGGTTCAGCACCTTGCCCTTGTCGGTGACCGGGGTCGGCATCACCACGTCGTAGATCGAGATCCGATCCGAGGCGACCATCAGCAGGTCGTCCTCCCACTCGTAGATCTCGCGCACCTTGCCGGAGGAGAGGAGCTTCAAATCGGCGACCGTCGTCATTAAGCCGATGCTAACTGGCGCGGCAGCGGACCATCGTCCCGCCAGCCGGTGCGATCCTCCTGCCTATGCCGTTGCCGCCCGAACCGAGCAGCAGCTCGTTGGTGCAGACGCTGCGCTGGGCCTTCCGGCCGCTCCCCTTCATGGAGGACTGCCGTCGCCGCTACGGCGACTCCTTCAGCGTCCGCTTCCTCGGCTTCGAGCGGCCGATGGTGCTGATCACCGACCCGGCCGCGATCAAGGCCCTTTATATGGAGCGCAGCCACGGGCTGCCGCCGGGGCGCAACATCATCCTCGAGCCGATCGTCGGCCCGCGCTCGCTGCTGATCCAGGAAGGGGCCGAACACCTCTCGCGCCGCAAGCTGATGCTGCCGCCCTTCCACGGCGAGCGGATGCGCTCCTACGAGGCGGTGGTCGAGGAGGTCGTCACCGCCGAGGTCGACTCCTGGCCGCTGCAGCGCGAGTTTCCGATCCACGCCCGCATGCAGGCGATCACGCTGGAGGTGATTCTTCGCGCCGTCTTCGGCGTCTCCGAAGGCCCGCGGCTGGACCGGCTGCGGGAGATGCTGGCGACCGTGCTGCAGGAAACCGCGGCGCCAACCAAACAGCTGATCGGCTTGGCGACCCGGCGCTTCGGCGGCGGCCCTTGGGCGCGGTTCGAGGGCAAACTGCGCGAAGTCGACGAGCTGCTCTACGCCGAGATCCGCGAGCACCGCGCCCGCGGCGGCCTCGAGGAGCGCGAGGACATCCTCTCGCTGCTGATGCTGGCCGAGTTCGAGGACGGCGGCTCGATGAGCGACGAGGAGCTGCGCGACCAGCTGATGACCCTGCTGCTGGCCGGCCACGAGACCACGGCGACGGCGCTCGCCTGGACCTTCGACCTGCTGCTGCGCCACCGGACGGCGCTGGCCCGGCTGCGCGAGGAGCTGGAGGCGGGTGGGGACGAGTACCTGCGGGCGACGATCTCCGAGTCGCTGCGGCTGCGCCCGGTGATCCCGCTGGCCGGTCGCCGCCTCGCCACCGAGCTGGTCGCCGACGGTCTGACCCTGCCGGCCGGGACCGACGTGACCCCGGCGATCTGGCTCACCCACACCCGCGCCGATCTTTACCCAGAGCCGTTCGCCTTCCGCCCCGAGCGCTTCCTCGAGAGCCCGCCCGACACCTACGGCTGGCTCCCCTTCGGCGGCGGCATCCGCCGCTGCATCGGCGCCGCCTTCGCCGAGTTCGAGATGCGGATCGCGCTGCGCGAGGTGCTGGGTCGCTGCGAGCTGCGCAAGGCGCAGCCGGGCCCGGAGCAGACCGGGCGCCGCAACATCACGCTCTCGCCGAAAGCCGGCACGCCGGTGATCGTCGAGTCGCGGCGCCCCGCGCGCGAGCGCCAGCCCGCCACGGTATAGACGCGAAGTCGCCTCAGAGAATTTGCGTTAGGCGCGCAACTCGCCGCAACTTTCTGTCTACAGTCGTGCCATCATGGTGGTGATGACCGAGCGGCCCCTATGGAGCGACGAGCGTCTCGACGAATTGGCTCGTCGGATGGACACGGGGTTCGCCGAACTCCGGACCGAGATGCAGGCGGGCTTCGCCCGGATGGACGCTCGCTTCGACTCCATGGAGACCCGGATCGACGCTCGCTTCGACTCCATGGAGAGCCGGATGGACGCTCGCTTCGACTCCATGGAGAGCCGGATGGACGCTCGCTTCGACTCCATGGAGACCCGGATGGACGCGCGATTGAACTCCATGGAGACCCGGATGGACGCGCGGCTGGAGGCGATCGAGGAGCGCTCCGCCGCCCTGCAGCGAACGCTGATCCTCGTCGGAGCCGGCCTTATCGGGACCCTGATCGCCGCTCTGATCTCGGCGATCGTCGCCGCGATCCTGCTGGCCTGATCAGCCGGCCTTGGACGGCGAGAGCGGGTGCTCCTTCGCCCAGCTCGCGATCGCGCCGGAGCCGGAGATCACCTCGCCGCCGTCGAGGACGAGGATCGGCACCTCGTTGGTGCCGCTCAGCTCCTTGACCTCGGCGCGCTCGTCGTTGCGGCTGCCCCAGGTCCAGGGCATCAGCCGGTAGCCGCCGACCGTCTTCAGCTCGTACTCGTAGCCGGCGGCGTCGAGCGCCTTCCCGGCTTTCGCGCACGGATGGGCGAAACCGGGCCCCATCGTCTTCTGCCCGCAGGTGTAGAGGACCACGCGGAAACCATATTCCGCGTGGTCCTCTAATCCAAATCGCTACTTCTTGACCAGGGCCAAGCTGCGGTTCGTCGTGGTCACGGTCCCGTCGGCGGCGGTGAAGGTGATCTTCACGGTTTCAGCGCCATGCCTAGTGGGTTGCGGGAGGCTCTCCCTAGAGAACCCGGTCGAGAAAGCGCTCGAGCGCGTCACCGAAAACGTCGTTGTCGTCGCCCGCGACCATGTGGCCCGCCGCGCCGACTTCGGCAAAGTCCGCCCCGGGCATGAGCCGGCGCATGTCATCGACGCCGGCCGGGCCGACGACATCGGAGTCGGCGCCGCGGACGATCAGGGTCGGCGCCCGGACTTCTTCCGCGGCGCGACGAAGGAACTCGGGGCCGCTTCGCCGCTGCGGCTCATCGCCGAGATCGACGAAGGCGGGGTCCCAATGCCAGCGCCAGCGGCCGTCGTCGCCGAGGCGCACGTTCTTGCGCAGTCCTTCGAGGTTCCGCGGGCGCTCTCGGTGGGGGTTGTAGGCCGCCACCGCGTCGGCGACATCCTCGAGCGAGTCGAATCCGTTCGGATAGGAACCCATGAAGCGGCGGATCTTCTCGACCCCCTCCCGTTCGAGCTCGACGACGACGTCGACCAGAACCAGGCCCGCCACCCACTCCGGATGCTTGGCCGCGACGACCAGGGCGATCATCCCGCCGAGCGAGGCGCCGACCAAGACCACCGACCGCTCGTGGCTCTCGAGGTACGCCGAGAGGTCGCCGACGAAAGCGTCGAGCAGGTAGTCGCCGCCGGGGTCCCACTGGCTGTCCCCGTGGCCACGGGCATCGAGTGCGACCACGGACCGGCGGCCGGCCGCGAGGCGCGCGGCCGTGCGGCGCCAGGAGTGCCTCGTCTGGCCACCGCCGTGGAGGAGCACCACGGTCGGCCGGCCGGGGTCGCCGTCCCAGCGCTCGCCGGCGAGCACGAGGCCGCCGGCCAGGTACTCGAAGGGTTCGCTGGTCAAGGTCCTGAGTGGGGGTCGAAAATGGGTTTGACGCCCTAATAATAGAAAAACCCGGCGGCGATGGTTTTTTTGTAGTATCGCTGCCGTGCACGCCGCCGACCCTCAGGTCCGACGCCGTTCCTGTCTCTCCGTGCCGGCCTCCTCGGGGAAGATGCTGGCCCGCGCGCGCGAGATCGAGGTCGACGAGGTGGTGATCGATCTCGAGGACTCGGTCGTGCCCGAGGCCAAGGTGAGCGCCCGCTCGGCCGCGGTCGCGGCCCTGGCGTCGGGGCCGTGGAAGGCTCCGGTCCTCAGCGTCCGCGTCAACGCGCCCCGCTCGCCCTGGTGCGCGGCCGACCTGCTGGCCCTGGCGGCGCTGCCCGAGGCGCCATTCTCGGTGGTTCTGCCAAAGGTCGAGAGTGGCGGCGACCTCGGCTTCGCCGACCGCCTCCTCGACGGCGCTGAAGCGGCGGCCCCGCGCCGGGCCCGGCTGCGACTGCAGGCCCTTATAGAGACCCCGGCCGGCGTCGCGGACGCCGTCGCCATCGCCGCCTCCAGCGAGCGCCTGGAAGCGCTGATCCTCGGCTACGCGGACCTCGGTGCCGCCCTCGGGCGCTCCCCTCGGGGAACCAAGAGCCTGGAGCTCTGGCTCAGCGCCCAGGATGCGGTGCTGGTTGCGGCCCGGACGGCGGGCCTGCAGGCGGTCGACGGACCCTACCTCGGCACCGTCGCCGACGCTGGGTTCGAAGCCGCCGCCGAGCGCGCCCGCGATCTCGGCTTCGACGGCAAGTGGGCGATCCACCCCTCGCAACTGGAGCCGCTGGCGTCGCTCTTCACCCCCACCAAGGCGGAGCTGGAGCGGGCCGAGGCAGTGGTCGACGCCCTGCGCAGGGCCGAGCGAGACGGCCTCGCGGGCGCCGTCGCCCTCGATGGCGAGATGCTCGACGAGGCCATCGCCGCGGCGGCGTGGGGAATCCTTGCACGGGCAGGACGGAGCGGCAGGTGAGCGCCGTGGCGAGCGCCCGGACGCCGGTCGGAGGCCCCTTCTTCGAGCAGCTCGAGGTCGGCCAGACGATCGCCACCGCCCCGGCGATGACGTTGACCGAGGGGCACGCGGCGGTGCACCAGGCGATACTCGGCGACCGCCTGAGGTTGCCCCTGGACGCGACCCTGAGCGCCGCCGTCAGCGGCGAGGAGCGCCCGCTCGCGCATCCGGGTCTGGTCTGCGACGTCGCGATCGGCCAGTCGACGCTGGTCACCCAGCGGGTGATCGCCAACCTCTTCTACCGCGGCCTGGTGCTACGCCGACAGCCGCGGATCGGCGACACCCTGCGCACCACGGTCGAGGTCGGGGCCCTGCGCCAGAACAGCTCCCGGCCGGGCCGGGCCGGGTCCGGGATGGCGGCCCTGCGGGTCCGCACCGTCGACCAGGAGGAGCGCTTGGTCCTCGACTTCTGGCGTTGCGCGATGCTGCAGCTGGCCGATCCCGAGGCGGAGACCGGCCGGGCCGACGACCTCGACCTGATCTCGGCCGAGATCGACCTCGACGCGGTGCGCTCCTCCCTCGCCGGCTGGCGGCTCGATGCCTACCGCGAGCTCGTCCCCGGTCCTCACTTCGGCGACCTCGAGCCCGGCGAGCGTTGGTCGATCTCCGCCGGCGACGTCGTCAGCGCCGCCCCGGAGCTGGCGCGCCTGACCCTGAACCTGGCGATGGCCCATCACGATGCCGACGCTTCCGGGCGGGGCCGGCGCCTCGTCTACGGCGGCCAGACGATCGGCCTCGCGGCAGCACAGGTTTCGCGGGCGCTGCCAGGGCTCGTCACCTATGCCGCCTGGCACGCCTGCGACCACCTCGGCCCGGTCTTCGAGTACGACACCCTGTACTCCGAGGTCGAGCTGGAGCGGACCGAAGCGCTGCCCGAAGGGGGCGGCCTCGCACACCTTACGGTGACCACCAGTGCGCGTCGCGAGGGCCAGGACACCGAGGTGCTGAGATGGCGACCGGTGGCGGTGATGGCGTGAGCACGATCCGCTTCTTGACAACGGTTGCGACGCGGTCTAGTCTCCGCGGCTCGCCTGTACCGATCGGTCGGAACTTTAGGAATGAGGGAACTACAGGTGCGACTTGGAGTCGCCCGAGAGGGGATATATGAGCACGGCTAAGAGCAACGGCGCGACGGAGAACGGCGGCGGACTCGGTGAGGGCGAGGCCTTCGTCGGGGTCGACGTCGGCGGCACCCACACCGACGTCCAGGTGATCATGGGCAGCCGCGAAGCGCGTGGCAAGGCACTCACCACCTATGACGACTTCAGCCGCGGCGTGCTCAGCGCAGTCGGCGTCGCCGCCGAGGACCTCGGGGTCTCACTCGAAGAGCTGCTCGGCTCGACCCAGCTGTTGGTCAACGCGACCACGGTCGTCACCAACTCGATCACCCAGCTCAGCGGCGCCGAGGTCGGGATCCTCGTCACCCGCGGCTTCCGCGACGAGTTCCGCTTTGCCGGCGGGCCCCGCATCCGCAACGTCGATGACCACGTCCAGACCAACGTCCCGGACATAGTCAAGCGCGCGAACATCCTCGAGGTCGAGGAGCGGACCGAATTCTCCGGCGCCGAGCTGGTGCCGCTGAACGAGGAGGACGTGCTCGAGGCGGCGCGGGTGCTGATCGAGGAGAACGGGGTCAGCGCGATCGCCGTCTGCTTCCTCTCCAGCTACAGCAACGGCTCGCACGAGCAGCAGGCCGCGGAGCTGATCGAAGCCAAGTACCCCGAGATCTTCGTCACCCCCTCGCACCGGGTCAGCTCGGTTCGCGGCGAGTACCCGCGCTGGATGACGGCGGTGCTGAACTGCTTCGTCCACGAACACGCGAAGGGCTTCCTCAACGCGCTCGGGACCAAGCTCCACGAGGCCGGGTTGCGGGGCAGCGTCGCCTTCTTCCAGGGCCTCGGCGGCGGCGTCAGCCAGGGCCGGGCAGAACAGCTGCCGCTGACCCTGCTCGGAGCCGGGCCTGCCGGCGGCGCCACCGGCGCCAACGAGCTGGCACGGCGGATGGGGCACGACCGGGTCCTGCTCGGCGACATGGGTGGCACCAGCTTCGACACCGGCCTGATCTACGACAACGTCGTCCACATCGAGAAGGACGTCAAGGTCGGCCGCTTCAAGACCTCGCTGCCGCTGGTCGACGTGATCTCGGTCGGCGCCGGCGGCGGCAGCATCGCCTGGATCAGCGAGCGCGGGGTTCCGCAGGTGGGCCCGCAGAGCGCCGGCTCGACCCCGGGCCCTGCCGCCTACAACAACGGCGGCACCGATCCGACGGTCACCGACGCGATGATCGCGATGGGCCTGATCGACCCCGGCAACTACCTCGGCGGCCGGGTCGAACTGCGCAGCGATCTCGCCGCCGACGCTCTGCTTCGGTTCGGTGAGCCGATGGGGTGGGGGGTCGAGGAGGCGGCCGCCGCGGTCCATGACCTCGTCGTCACCAACATGGCCAACGCGGTGCGCGAGGTCAGCGTCTCCCATGGGTATGACCCCCGTGAGTTCGTCTTCTACGCCTACGGCGGCACGATGCCGTGGTTCGCGGCGGAGATCGCCAACGTGCTCGGAATTGGCACCGTGCTGGTCCCCCACAGCAGCTCGGTGTTCTGCGCCCGCGGCCTGCTGGTCTCCGACTACGTCCTCCGCAACGACCAGACGCTGCAGTCGGCGCTCGACGGCGCCGAGGAGGTTGCCCGTGTCAACGCGGTCGCCCGCGACCTGGTCGCGGTCGGTGAGCAGAGCATGCGCGAGGAGGGGTTCACGAGCGACTCGATCGAGATCGCCAGGTCCGCCGACTTCCAGTTCGCCGGCCAGGTCCACGCACTGCCGATGCCCCTGCCCGACCGCGAGCTCAGCGCCGACGACGTGCCGGGGCTGAAAGAGAAGTTCAACGAGGTCTACGAACGGACCTACGGCAAGGGCACCGCCTGGCCGGACGCGCCGCCGCAGATGCTCAACTACTCGGTAACCGTTACCGGCAAGTTGCCGCGACCCTCGATCGAGGAGCGGCCGCTGGAACCGAGTGAGCGATCAGAGATGCTGCGCAGCGAACGCGAGGTCTACCTGCCGACCGAGCGCAAGCGCGAGGTGATCCCCGTCTACGACGAGACGAAGGTGACCCCCGGGAGCAGCATCGAGGGCCCGGCCCTGGTTGAGGCGGTCGACACGACCCTCTTCGTCCCACGCGGCGTCAGCGCCGAGCGGGACCAGCTGATGAACATCGTCCTGAGCACGAAGGAGGCGTAGATGACCACCACGACGCACGATCCGGTTTCGGTTGAGATCCACCGCAAGGCGCTGGAGAACATCACCAACGAGATGGCGATCACGCTGACCCGGACCTCCGGTTCGCCGGTCGTCTACGAGGTGCAGGACTTCGCCACCTGCCTGATGGACACCGAGGGCGAGCACCTCAGCATGTCGGCCACGATCCTCTTCCACGCCGGCTCCTCACTGCTGGGGACGCAGGCCGTGATCGCTTCGCTGGAGGACGGCGAGGAGGTGCGGCCGGGCGACGGCTGGATCGTCAACGACCCGTTCGAGGGCGGCGCCATGCACCAGGGCGACGTCGCGATCATCATGCCCCAGTTCTACGAGGACAAGCACATCGGCTGGGCCTTTTCGAACGTCCACGTCGCCGACGTCGGCGGCATGGGGATCTCCGGCTTCGCCCCGGGTGCCGTCTCCGTCTACGACGAGGGGCTGCGCTTCGTCTCGACCAAGATCATCAGCGACGGCGTCCTCGACCGCGGCTGGGAACGCCACCTGCAGTCCAACGTCCGCGTCTCGAACCTGCTGCTGAACGACCTGCGCGGGATGATCGCGGCCAACAACGTCGCCCAGCAGAAGCTGACCGAGGTCGTCTCGCGCTTCGGCTACGAGCGCTTCGTCGAGTACTGCGAGATCAACAAGACGCTGAGCGAGGAAGCCTTCCGCGAGCGGATCCAGAAGCTGCCCGACGGCGTCTACAAGACCTCGGAGTGGGTCGAGTTCGACGGCCACGGCGAGGACCTGCTGCTCGAGGTGGAAGTGACGATGGAGATCGACGACTCCGACATCCGCTTCGACTTCGTCGCCGACGAGCAGACCTCCGCCTTCGTCAACGGGACCCGTGGAGTCGTTTACGGCAGCCTGATGACGACGTTCCTGACCACGCTCGCCTACGGCGACCTGCCCTTCAACGCGGGCATGTGGAGGCCACTGACGATCAACATCGGCGACGAGGGCACGGTCGTCAACGCGGTGCCGCCGGCGCCGCTCAGCGCCGCCCACTCGACCGCCGGCATGCGCGTCACCCGTGCCGTCAAGGACCTCCTCAACCAGGCCTGCGCAAACAGCGATGACCCGGTGATCCGCGGCCGGGTCGGCGGCATGGCCGCCGACGGCGTCTGCCTGGTGCCTCTGACCGGGATCGGACGGGGCGGCGCCCCCACCGTTGTCTTCTTCATGGACAACGTCACCGGCAACGGCGGCGGTGCGCAGAGCATCATCGACGGCCAGGATTGCTACGGGATCACGATCGGTCCCGGGGTCGGGCTCGGCAGCGTCGAGACCAACGAGGCCTCGCAGCCCGCGCTCTACCTGTGGCGCAAGCTGATCCAGAACTCGGGCGGCCCCGGGATCCACCGTGGCGGGCAGGGGTTGGAGATCGCCTATGCCGTCCACGGCACCGGCCAGCTCGACGGCGCCGTCGCCTTCACCTGCGCGGAGATTCCGAGCAGGGGGGCCGGGGGCGGCTACCCCGCCGGCACCGGATCCTGGTCGGCGACCCACGGCACCAATGTCAACTCCGACCTCGAGGCGGGCAAGCAGACCCACGAGGAGACGCTGACCGGCGACTCCCCGCCGGTGCCATCCAACCTCGGCCGGCTGCACCTCGGACGCGGCGACGTCATCCGGGTAGGCGGCGGCGGTGGCGGCGGGGTCGGCGACCCGATCCTTCGCGACCCCCAACGGGTCGCCGATGACGTCGCGGACGAGTACGTGACCGTGGACAACGCCCGCGCCGCCTACGGCGTCGTGATCGGGGATGACGGAGCGGTCGACACGAAGGCGACGGAGTCGCTGCGCACCGAAATCCGCGAAAACCGGATCGGCGCTGCGCCCTCGAGTCCTCAGGGCCTTCCGGACACCCCGGGCATCGCGGTCTCGATTGCCGGCGACGGTCACTGGCACTGCGCCTACTGCGACGGCGACCTTGGCGAGGGCGGCGACGATTGGCGGCAAGGGGCGGTCACCGCCGAAGCCTCGATCTCCGAGCGCCTCGCCGAGGCGGACATGCACGCGCGACTACGCCAGGGTGCCGGGCCGGTGATGCTCGCCGAGCACTACTGCCCGGACTGCGCCGGCCTGCTCCTCGCCGACCTCTTCCCGGAGGGCTTCACCGCGCTCGACGTCCCGCAGCTGAAGCAGGCTCGCTCGACGCTCGAGGTCTAGCCGTGGAGGCCGGTGGCGTCGGCTTCTCGGTCGCCGATCTGATCCGCAAGGGACCCCTTTCCAAAGGGAGTCCCGAGCGGGTCGCGCTGGTCTTCGGCGAGCGCCGGGTCACCTACGGCGAGCTCGACCAGCGCAGCGACCGGGTCGCCGCCGGCCTCACCGAGGCCGGCTTCGCCAAGGGCGAGCGGGCGGCGATCCTCTCCTACAACTCGGTCGAGTTCGTCGAGCTCTTTTTCGCCATCGCCAAGCTCGGCGGCATCCTCGTCCCGGTCAACTACATGCTGCGCGCGGCTGAGGTGGAGTACGCGCTGGAGGACTCCGGGGCCACCTGGCTGTTCGCCGACGAGCACGGGATCGAAGTCGCCGGCGAGGTGCTCGACGAGCATCCCGAGGTGCGAGCGGTCGAGATCGGGACCGGCAGCGACAGCCGAGGAATCGCCTACGAGGAGCTTGCCGCCTCGACCGGGCGGGCGCCGGGGCCCGAGCTGGTCTCGCCAAACGACGTGCTGCTGCTCCAGTACACCTCCGGGACCACCGGCTTCCCCAAGGGCGCGACCCACACCCACGCCACGGTCCTCTTCAACGCGATGCACCAGGTCCCCGACTTCAAGCTGACCGAGGACGACGTCTACATCTGCGCGCCGGCCCTCTGCTGGGCGGCCGGGCTGCACAACATCGTGATGCCGCTGTGGTGGATCGGCGGCAGGGTCGTCCTGCAGCCGAGCGGCGGCTTCGACCCCGACGGCCTCTGCGAGACGATCGCCGCCGAGGGCGGCACGGTGATGATCGTCGTCGCCTCGGTGCTCTCGCGGCTGGTCTCCTCCGGCGCCCTCGAGCGCCACGACCTCTCGCGGCTGCGGCTGCTCGCCACCGGGGGCGAAGCGGTATCCCTGCAGATGCTGGAAACGGTGCGCGGGGCGCTGCCGCAGACCGACGTCCTCCAGGTCTATGGCCAGTCGGAGTTCCCGACCCTGATGGCGCTGCTGAGCGCCGACCGGGCACTCGAGAAGCCCGCCTCGACCGGCAAGGCGACCTCGCTCTGCGAGTTGCGCGTGGTCGACTCCGAGGGCGGTGAGCTCCCCCCGCACGAACACGGCGACATCATCTGCCGCTCACCGGCGACGATGATCGGCTACTGGGAGAAGCCCGAGCAGACCGCGACGACGATCGTCGACGGCTGGCTCTGGACCGGCGATCGCGGTTACACCGACGAGGACGGCTTCCTCTACATCGCCGGCCGCAGCAAGGAGATGTACATCAGCGGCGGCCTCAACGTCTATCCGGCCGAGATCGAGGTGGTGCTGGCGTCTCACCCCGACGTCAGCGAGGCCGCGGTCAGAGGCGTCCCGCACGATTCCCTCGGCGAGGTCGGCTGCGCCTTCGTCGTCGGCGAGGGAGTCGACCTCGAGCAGGTGGAGGCCTTCTGCCGCGAGCGCCTCGCCACCTACAAAGTGCCGAGGAGCTGGGTGCTGCGGGACGAGCCGCTGCCGCGCACCGCCTCCGGCAAGCCGGAAAAGCACCGGCTCGAGGTTCCCGCGGAGACGGCCGGGGCTTGAAGGCCGGAATCTGGGAGGGCGGCGGCACGATCTCCTGCGGCGAGGTCGAGCGGCCGCAGCCGGGGGCAGGTGAGCTGCTGGTCGAGATCGCCTACTGCGGCGTCTGCGGCACCGACCTGCACATCCTCGACGGCGAGTTCGACGTCGGCCCGCCGCCCCAGGTGCTCGGCCACGAGGCCGCCGGGGTGGTCGTCGCCGGCGGCCCCGAGACCGACCCGGACCTGATCGGCAGGGCGGTCGGCCTCAACCCGATCGGCCCCTGCGGCACCTGCGTCTGGTGTCGCGCCGGGCACCCGACCCACTGCCGCCGTCCGTATTTCAGCGCCAGCGCCTACGCCGAGTACGCGCTCTACCGGCCTCAGCAGCTGTATCGGCTGCCCGGCGGCGTGCCGCTGCTTGACGCCGCTCTGCTCGAGCCCTGGGCGACGGCGCTGCGGGCGGTCGAGACGGCACGGGTGCGGGCCGGAGAGAACGTGCTGGTGATCGGCGGCGGCTCGCTCGGCGTTCTGCTCGCCACCGCGGCGCGCGCTTTCGGCGCAGCCAGCATCACCGTCTCCGAGCCGCGCCGCCGCAATCGCGAGCTCGCCAAGGTTCGGGGCGCCGACGCCGCGGTCGACCCCGCGGTCGAGGACCTGGAGAGGCTCGCCGCCGCCACCGGTGAGCTGCGCGGCTTCGACGTCGTCTTCGAAGTTGCCGGCGTGGCCGCGGCCTTGCAGCAGGCGCCGGCGCTGTTGCGGCGAGCCGGCAGGCTGGTTGTCCTCGGTGTGTTCGGCGCGGAGATGAGGATCCCGCTCGCCCCGACGGCGCTGACCGAGCGCGAGCTGACGATTCTCGGCTCCTTCGGCGGTGGCGAGAGCTTCGGCCGCGCCGCCTCGCTGCTGTCGGCGGTTGACGCCGCCTCGCTCGTCACCGCGGTCGAGCCGGTCGAGAGGATCGCCGAGCTGTTCGGTCGGATCCGGGCCGGCGAGGAGGTCAAGGGGATGATCCAGCCGGGCCGTGGCGAGGATGTCGGCGCCTAGACCGTGGTCGCGGTGCCGATTGCGACGACGCCGTCGTCCTCGAGCCTGCCGATCTCGGCCGGGCTGAGACCGAGCACCTCGGCGAGAACCTGCTCGGTGTGCTCACCGAGGGTGGGGGCACGACGAACGGGGACTCGGCCCGCAGCCGAGAAGTCGAGGGGCGAGCCCGGCATCAGGTAGCTGCCGACTCCGGGATGCTCGACCGTCTCGAACATCGGGTTCGCGGGCGAGCAGCGCGGGTCCTCGGCAACCAGCTGGCGAAAGGTCTGGTACGGGCCCCAGGAGACGCCGGTGCCGGCGAACGCCTCGCGGATCGTCTCCAGGTCGCGGCTCGCAAACCACGGTCGCAGCAGCGCCGCGATCAGGTCGCGGGCTTCGAAGCGGCCGCTCTCGGTGCTGAGGTCGTGGCCGGTGACCCGCTCGATCCCCGTGCACGCCTCGCCGATCTCGGTCACCTCCTGCAACGCGCTCCACTGCCGTGCGGTCAGCGCGACCACCATCAGGCGGCGGCCGTCGCGGGTCTCGAAGTCGTGTCCGAAGGCGCCGTAGAGGTAGTTGCCGTCCTTTGGGTTGTCCCTGCCGCCGAGCGTCGTCTCGGCGATCCGGCCGAGGTTGCCGACCATCGCGAAGGCGACGTCGGAGAGCGAGAGCCGGACCTGCTGGCCCTCGCCGCTGCGGGCGCGGCTGCGCTCCGCCGCCAGGAGGCCGACCGCCGCCAGGGTGCCCATCGCCACGTCCCAGGCGGGGAGGACGCTGTTCAGCGGCTCGGCCAGGTTGCGCGGCCCGGTCGCCCAGGGGAATCCGGTCGCCGGGTTGACGGTGTAGTCGACCTCGCTGGTGCCGTCCGGGTTGCCGGTCAGCGCGACCATGATCAGGTCGCGCCGGTGCCGGCGCAGGGACTCGTAGTCGAGCCAGCCGCGGGCCGGGAAGTTGGTCAGGAAGGTCCCGGCTTCGGACCCCGGGGCGGTGATCAGGGCCAGCGCCAGCTCCCTGCCCTCGGGCCGGCGCAGGTCGAGCTCGATCGAGCGCTTGCCCTTGTTGAGGCCGGCCCAGAAGAGGCTCTGGCCGTCGTCGGCCAGCGGCCAGCGACCGTGGTCGAGGCCGCCGCCGATCTGGTCGAAGCGGATCACGTCGGCGCCGAGCTGGGCCAGCGTCATCCCGCCCAAGGGGGCCGCGACGAAAGCCGAGCCCTCGACCACCCGCAGGCCCGCCAGCACCCCCTTGCCGTCCATCGGCGCCGGACTCAGCTGGCGGGCTTGTAAACGGTGACGACGGCGGCGCCGCCGAGGCCGATGTTGTGCTGCAGCGCCACCTTGGCGCCGTCGACCTGGCGTTCGTCGGCCTTGCCCCGCAGCTGCCAGTTCAGTTCCGCGCACTGAGCGAGGCCGGTGGCGCCGAGCGGGTGGCCCTTGGAGATCAGGCCGCCCGAGGGGTTGATCACCGGGCCCTCGCCGCCGTAGGTGACGGCTTCGGCCTCGACCAGCTTCTGCCCCTCGCCCTCGTCGGCGAACCCGAGGGCTTCGTAGCTGATCAGCTCGTTGGTGCTGAAGCAGTCGTGCAGCTCGCAGACGTCGACGTCGTCCGGTCCCAGTTCGGCTTCCTCGTAGGCCTGGCGGGCCGCCTCGCGACTCATCTCCGAGCCGACGATCTTCATGCAGTCGGTGTCGACGGCGAAGGTGGAGGAGAGGTCGGTGACCATCGCCTGGCCGACGATCTCGATCGCCTGGTCCCAGAGGTCGTGCTCGTCGACGAAGCGCTCGGAGGCAACGATCGCGGCGGCGCTGCCGTCGCTGGTCGGCGAGCACTGGAGCTTGGTCAGCGGCTCGTGGATCATTCGCGAGGCCTGGATCTCCTCGAGCGTGTAGACGTCCTGGAACTGGGCGTAGGGGTTGTTGGCCGAGTGCTTGTGGTTCTTCCACGCGATCCAGGCGAAATGATCGGGAGTCGAGCCGTAGCGCTGCATGTGGTCGCGGCCGGCGTTGCCGAACATTTCCGGCGCGAAGGGATTGCCCTCGGGTGAGCGCAGCTCGGCCATGCGATCGGTGTGGCGGCCGAGGGGGTTGGCACGGTCCGCGTAGCCGACGCCGAGCGAGCCGCGCTGCATTTTCTCGAAGCCGACCGCGAGAGCGCACTCGGCGAGGCCGCCCTTGACCGCCTCACGGGCCATCAACAGCGCCGAGGAGCCGGTCGAGCAGTTGTTGTTGACGTTGACGATCGGGATCCCCGAGAGGCCGAGGCCATAGACGGCGCGCTGGCCCGCGGTGGAGTCGCCGTAGCAGTAGCCCGCGGCGGCGCGCTCGATTGCCCCGTAGGAGACCCCCGCGTCCTCGAGAGCCATCGAGCCGGCCTCTTCGACCCAGTCCGGGTAGTCGCCGGGCTTGCTTCCGGGCTTGTCGAACTTGGTCATCCCGACACCGATCACGTAGGTGCGATTGCTCATTTCCTCGGCTCTCTGCTCGCTTTTTAGGCGCCCAGCTCGCGCTTCTGGGCTTGGACTAGAGCCAAATCATAACAAGCTCCATCGCCGCTGCTTGTTTCGTGATATGTTGCCGCCCGCATTTGGGAAAGCAGGTCGGCGTTCAGGCGTTGGCGGCAACACCCGGAGGGTTAAACGAAAGGGATGCAGATGAAGCGAATTTTTAGACTGGGCGGTGCGCTGACCTGTTTGGCAGCCGCATTGCTGGCCATCGGCCTCAGTGCCTGTGGTGGCTCGGACGACAGCACCAGCAGTTCGAGTTCGGGCGCGAGCACCGAAGCGGGAAGCACCGAAAGTGGCAGCAGCGACGCCGACGCGGCGGTCGCCAAGGCCGAAAAATACCTCGAAGAAAACGGCAAAGGCGTGGGCGGTCCGCTCCCGACCGAGCCTGCCAAAGCCCCGCCCGGGAAAGACGTCTGGATCCTCTCCTGCGCCGAGGCTGCGAGCGGCTGTCAGACGATCACCGCCGGGATCAAAGAAGCGGCCGAGGAAGTCGGTTGGAAGACGACCGTCGTCGACGGTGCGGGCGACGTCACCAAATGGAACTCCGCGGTTGATCAGGCGAGGGTCGCCGGCGCCGACGCGTTCTTCGCCGTCTCGGTCGACTGTGCGCCGATCAAACAGGCTCTCGAACGGGCCAAAGCGTCGGGCATGATCACCGAGGGCGTCTCCGACTACGACTGCAGCGACCCGCTCGAGGGCGGCACCGAGCCGCTCTTCACCCACGTCTTCGAAGGCCCGTTCAAAGGCCCCGAAAGCTGGGCGAAACTCGGCGAAGCGGGCGGTGGGCTCCAGGCCGCATGGGACATCGTCAACATCGAGGGCGACAAGAAAGCGATCCAGTTCACCTCGCAGGACGTCGCCGTAACCCAGTACATCAGCAAAGGGTTCGAGGAGAACTTCGACTGCCCGGAATGCGAAATCGTCGGTGAGGTTCCGTTCCAGCTGACCGAATTGGGTGCGACGCTGACCCAAAAGGCCCAGACGGCGATGCTGAAATACCCGGACGCCAACATCATGGCGCCGCCGTATGACCCGGTCTCCGAAAACATCGCCGCGGCGATCGTCAATTCGGGCAAAGTCGGCAGCATCACCAATACGGGCCTGCTGGCCAGCCCCCCGAACATCGATTTGATTCGGTCGGGCCGTGGACAGGAGATGTCAGTCGGCTGGGACTCCCGCTGGTTCGGCTGGGCCGCCGTCGATGACGTGATCCGCCTGTTCAACGGACAGGAGCCGGTCTACTCCGGTTGGGATCAGGGCATCGTCGACAAAGACAACCTCCCCGAGGGAGACACGTACGTAGCACCCGTCGACTACATCTCCAACTACAAGAAGCTCTGGGGACTGGGTTGAGGTGAATCCACCTACGGACACGGCTACCGCCCCCCAGGTGGCCCTCCGGGTGGGTGGCGTCGAGAAGTTCTTCGGCGCCACCCACGCCCTCCGGGGTGTCAGTCTGGACCTGAACCGGCATGAGGTCCATGGCCTCGTCGGCGAGAACGGCTGCGGCAAGTCGACCCTGGTCAAGGTCATGTCGGGGGTGCACCAGGCCGACGCGGGATGGATCGAGCGCGACGGCGAGAAGCTCTCCGCCGAGGACGTCACCGCCGCCGCCGCGCGGGCGATGGGGGTCATCGTCGTCCACCAGGAGTCACCGATCTTCTCCTCGATGTCGGTCGAGGACAACCTCTCGCTGGGCCGCAAGTTCCCCACTCACCTCGGCCGCGTCGATCGCGGCGCCGTCCGCCGCCAGGCGGAAGAGGTGATCGAGCACTACGAAATTCCGGCTTCCCCTCGCACCCCGGCCAGCGAGCTCAATCCGGCCGTGCGGGCGATGCTCGCGATTGCCCGGGCGCTGCGCGACAGCGAACACAAAGACCGCGGCGTCCTCATCCTCGACGAGCCGACCGCCGGTCTCAACGAGGCCGAAACCGACGACCTCCTGGAGGCGGTGCAGCGCTACGCCGACGAAGGACAAGCGGTGATGCTCGTCTCCCACCGGCTCGACGAGATCGTCGGCGCCTGCAAGCGGGTCACGGTGCTGCGGGACGGCTCGGTCGTGACCACGCTCCAGGACGAGGAAATCGACCGCGGCAACATCGTCCGCCTGATGGTCGGCTCCGGCCTCGCCAAGGAGTACGAGGCTGACTCTTCGCGGACGATGGCAAACCTCGACACGCCGGTCGCGATGGAGTTCACCGACGTCGTCTCGGGCACCCTGCGCGGCGTCTCGCTGCGCGCCCACGAGGGCGAAATCGTCGGCCTCGCCGGCCAGCTCGGTGCGGGCTGCTCGGAGGCCCTGCGAGTTGCCTACGGAATAACTCCGTTCAGCGCCGGCGAGGTGACCGTCGCCGGCCGTTCGCTCTCCCGCGGAAGGGGAGTCAAGGCGCAGTCGGACATCGTCGGCTACGTCCCCGCCGATCGGCCCGGCGAAGGGATGTTCGCCGGGCGCTCGGTCCGGGAGAACCTCGGCGTCGCCGACCGCGGCGAGTACTGGAGGGGGGGCCTCTTCCGACGCGGCCCCGAAATCCGCGACTCGGCGGCGCTGATCGAGAAGTACAGGATCAAGGCCGCCTCGCCCTCGGTGCTGATGACCAGCCTCTCCGGCGGCAACCAGCAGAAGGTCGTGATGGCGCGGGTGATGCGCCGCCACCGGCGGCTCCTGCTGCTCGACGAGCCGAGCCAGGGGGTCGATGTGGGCGCCCGCGCCGACATCCATAAAAGCGTCCGCGAAACGGCCGACGACGGCGCCGCCGTCGTCGTCGTCAGCTCTGACATGGAGGAGCTGGTGCGGCTCTGCGACCGGGTCGTGATCTTCGTCGACGGGCAGATCGCCGGCGAGCTCGCCAAGGAGAACCTGGACCGCGAGACCTTGAGCAACCTGATTCACCAAGACGTCCCAACCGGGATCCAACCGAGTTCAACCCAAAGCGGAGGAGAGGCATGAGCACCGCGACCCCCGAGAACCTGCAGGTGTCACCCGCTCCCCAATCACCTCCGGGTGCGGCTTCGCGGAGCCCCCTCTATCTGCTCGGTCAGGCGGCCGAGCGCGGCGGCCTGGTGCTCCTGCTGCTGGCCGCGATCGCCATCTTCGCGATCGTCGCGCCGGACACCTTCCCGACTTCGGCCAACCTGCAGAGCATCCTGCAGTCGAACTCGGTGCTCGGTGTGGTCGCCCTCGCCGCGGTGATCCCGTTCGTGGCGGGCCAGTTCGACCTCTCGATCGCCGCCAACGCGGGCTTCGGCTCGATGGTCGCCGGGGCGCTGATGTCGTTGAGCGGCTGGGCCCTGCTGCCCGCGATCGGCGTCGCGATCGCGCTGACCTCGACGGTCGGCCTGATCAACGGACTCGTCGTCGCCCGCCTCGGCGTCAACTCGATCATCACGACCCTGGGCACGGCCTCGATCCTCGCCGGGTTGATCCTCTGGATCAGCAAGGGCAACACCCTGGCGACCGGGATCTCGCCGAAGCTGCTGGAATTCGGCTCGGGGAAATCGCTCGGCCTTCCCCACGTCTTCTTCGTCCTGCTCGCGATCGCGATCCTCGCCGGCTACCTGCTGCGGCAGACTCCGTTCGGGCGCTCGCTCTACGCGATCGGCGACAACGATCGGGCGGCGACCCTGGTCGGCCTCCCGGTCGCTCGCTACACGATCACCGCCTTTGTGATCAGCGGTGCCCTGGCCGGTTGCGCCGGCGTTCTGCAGTTGGCCGCCGCCGGCTCCGCCGGCTCCCAGTTCGGCCCCAACCTGCTGCTGCCCGCGCTGAGCGCCGTCTTCCTCGGCGCCACCGCGATCCGCCCCGGCGACTACAACGTCACCGGCACCCTGATCGCCGTCGCCTTCAACGCCGTCTCGATCAGCGGCTTGCTGCTGGCGGGCGTCGCCAACTGGGTCCAGTCCGTCTACATCGGCGTCACCCTCGTCGTCGCTGTCGCCATCTCGACCCTGCTGAGGAAGCGACGGACCGGACAGTGAGGTTCGGGCTCGACTCACACAAGTCGATCGGCGCGACGCGCTACCTGCAAGGAGAGTCATGAGCGGTAACGGAAACGGTTCGAGTGCGCGGGCATTCGTCGGCGTCGACGTCGGCGGCACCCACACCGACGTCCACGTCCACGTCGGCGGCGACGAAGCCCGTGGCAAGGCGCTGACCACCTACGACGACTTCAGTCGGGGGGTCCTCGACGCCCTCAAGGTCGCCGCGGAAACCCTCGACATGTCGCTCGACGACCTGCTCTCGCAGACCGACCTGCTGGTCAACGCGACCACGGTCGTCACCAACGCGGTGGCGCAGCTGCGCGGCTCCAAGGTCGGCGTGCTGACCACGTCTGGGTTCGGCGACGAACTGCGTTTCGCCGGCGGCCCGCGGCTGCGGATCGCCGACGAGCACATGCAGACCAACGTCCCCGACCTGGTCGATCGCCGCGACATCCTCGAGATCGACGGGCGGATCGACTACGCCGGCAAGGAGCTGGTGCCGCTCGACAGCGCGGCGGTGAAGGAGGCGGCGCGCTTCTTGGTCGAGGAGCGCGAAGTCAGCGCGATCGCGATCTGCTTCCTCTCCAGCTACCGCAACGACGCCCACGAGGCAGCGGCCGAGAAGATCGTCAAGGAGGCGTACCCGGACGTCTTCACCACCCCTTCCTACAGCGTCAGCGGGGTCCGCGGCGAGGCGGTGCGGTGGATGACCGCGGTCCTCAACTGCTTCGTCTTCGAGGATGCCGGCAACTTCCTCGACACCCTCAGCACCAAGCTCAACGACGCCGGCCTGGCGGGGCGCGTCGCCTTCTTCCAAGGGCTCGGCGGCGGCATCTCCAAGGAGCGCGCCGCGCGCCTGCCGCTGGCCCTGCTCGGGGCCGGCCCCGCCGCCGGTGCGACCGGCGCCAACCAGCTGGCGCGGACGATGGGCCACAGCCGCGTCCTCGTCGGCGACATGGGCGGCACCAGCTTCGACACCGGGCTGATTCACGACAACGTCGTCCACGTCGAGAAGTCGGTGCGGGTCGGCCGCTTCCGCACCGCGATGCCGCTCGTCGACGTGATCTCGGTCGGCGCCGGCGGCGGCAGCATCGCCTGGATCGGCGAGCGCGGCGTGCCGCAGGTCGGCCCTCGCAGCGCCGGTTCGCAGCCGGGTCCCGCCGCCTACGGCAACGGCGGCACCGAGCCGACGGTGACCGACGCGATGGTCGCGATGGACCTGATCGACCCCGAGAACTATCTCGGCGGCCGGCTCGAGATCCGCAAGGACCTGGCGATCGAGGCCCTCCGCGAGAAGGTCGGCGAGCAGCTCGGCTGGTCGGTCGAGGAGACCGCCGCCGCCGTCTACGAGCTCGTCGTCGCAAACATGGCCAACGCGGTGCGCGAGGTCAGCGTCGCCCACGGCTACGACCCGCGCGACTTCGTCTTCTACGCCTATGGCGGCACGCTTCCGTGGTTCGCGGCGGAGATCGCGAGGACGCTGAAGATCGAGCGCGTGCTGATTCCCAACAACAGCTCCGTCTTCTGCGCCCGCGGCCTGCTGGCCTCGGACTTCGTCCTCCGCTACGACCAGACGATCCAGTCGGGGCTCGACTCCGCCGAGGCGCTGCAGCGGATCAACGACGTCTACGGCGAAATGGTCGAGACCGGCCGCGAGGAAATGCGGCGGGAGGGGTTCGCCGACGACGCGATCGCGATCGACCGCACGATCGACATGCAGTTCGCCGGCCAGGTCCACGCGCTGCCGATCGCGATCGCCGATCGCGAGATCGCCGACGCCGACGTCCCCGAGCTGCAGTCCAAGTTCAACGAGACCTACGAGCGCACCTACGGCGCCGGCACCGCCTGGCCGGGAGCGATTCCCCAAGCCCTCAACGTCGCGGTGACGGTCAAGGGGCAGATGTCCTCGCACCACCTGACCGAGTATCCGCTCGAGCCCAGCGACGCCGAGGCGATGCGCAAGTCCGAGCGCGAGGTCTACCTGCCGTCCAGCCACGAACGGGTCTCGGTGCCGATCTACGACGAGGCGAAGTTCACCCCGGGCAGCTCGGTCGAGGGGCCGTCGGTGATCGAGGCGGTCGACACCACTCTCTACGTGCCCGCGGGGACCAGCGCGGAGCGGGACCAATATCTGAACGTGCTGCTGACGGTAGGAGGGAACGACTGATGAAGACCCAAACCGCAGATCCAGTCTCGATCGAGATCCACCGCAAGGCGCTGGAGAACATCACCAGCGAGATGGCGATCGCCCTGACCCGGACCTCGGGCTCGCCCGTCGTCTACGAGGTCCAGGACTTCGCCACCAGCCTGCTCGACGTCGACGGCGAGCAGCTGGCGATGTCGGCGACGGTCCTCTTCCACGCCGGCTCCTCGCTGCTCGGGACCCAGGCGATCATCGAGTCCCTCGACGGCGCCTCGCCGAGCGAAGGCGAGGGCTGGATCGTCAACGACACCTTCGAGGGCGGTGCCCAGCACCAGGGCGACGTCGCGATCATCATGCCGACCTTCTACGAGGGCGACCACGTCGGCTGGGCCTTCACCAACGTCCACGTCCTCGACGTCGGCGGCATGGGCGTCTCCGGCTTCGCCCCCGGCGCCAAGACGGTCTTCGACGAGGGGGTCCGCTTTCCGGCGACGAAGATCATGCGCGACGGCGAGCTCGACCCCGAGTGGGTGAAATACATCAGCGCCAACGTCCGCATCGCCGATCTCGTGATCAACGACCTGCGGGCGATGATCGCCGCCAACAACGTCGCCCAGAAGAAGCTGGTCGACCTGATCGACCGCTTCGGGTTCGAGGACTTCAGGGAATTCTGCGAGATCAACAAGACCCTGACCGAGGAAGCGTTCCGCTCCCGGATCGCCAAGCTCCCGGACGGCGTCTACGAGACCGCGGAGTGGGTCGAGTACGACGGCCAGCGCAAGGCGGAGCTGCTGGAGCTGCGCTGCCGGCTCGAGGTTCGCGACACCGACATCCACGTCTCCTTCACCGGGGTGCCGCAGACCACCGGCTTCGTCAACGCCGGCAAAGGCGTCGTCTACGGCGCTGTGATGTGCACGATCCTGACCACGCTCGGTTACGGCGACCTGCCGTTCAACGCGGGGATCTGGCGGCCGATCACGATCGACCTCGGCGAGCCCGGGACGATCGTCAACGCCGTCACCCCCGCCGCCTGCACCAGTGGTCACGCCAACTGTGGCGTCCGCGTCACCCGCGCCAGCAAGGAGGTCTTCGACCAGGCCTGCGGCCTCAGCGAGGATCCGGTCCTGCGTTCCCGCGTGGGGGCGATGGCGCACGACTCGATCGTCCTCAACCCACTCGCCGGGATCGGCCACGGCGGGGTCCCGACCGTGGTCTTCTTCATGGACCTGACCACCGGCCACGGCGGCGGCGCCCAGTCGATCTTCGACGGTCAGGACAGCTACGGCCTCACCTGCACGCCGGGTGTCGGGCTGCCCAACGTCGAGACCAACGAGGCCCAGCAGCCCGCCCTCTATCTCTGGCGCCGGCTGGTGCCCCAGTCCGGTGGCCCCGGAACCTTCCGCGGCGGCCAGGCTCTGGAGTTGGCCTACAGCGTCTACGAGACCGAGCTGCTCGACGGCGCCGTCACCGCCGGCTGCACCGAGACGCCGGCCCGCGGCGTCGCCGGCGGCCTCTCCGGTGCCGGGTCCTCCTGGAGCTCCTACCACGACACCAACGTCGAGCAGCTGCTCGAGGAAGGGCGCCAGCCGCTGAAGCGGGTGCTCGAGGGCGACGAGCCGACCCAGAAGAACAACGAGGGCCGCCTCGAACTGCAGGAGACCGACGTGATCCGGATGCGCGGCGGCGGCGGCGGTGGCCTCGGGGACCCGCTGATGCGCGAGCCCGAGCTCGTCGCCAAGGACATCAGGGACCGCTACATCGACAGCGCCCACGCCGAGGCCGTCTACGGGGTGGTTCTCGACGGCGACGAGGCCGACGCCGACGCGACCGAGAAGCGCCGGGCGCAGATCCGCGAGCAGCGGCTCGGCGGCTCGCCGTCCCGATCCGCCGCGGCTCCGCGCGACGTCGGCGTCTCCGTCGTCGTCGGCTCCGACGAGGACTGGTGCTGCGCCTACTGCGAGCACTCGCTCGGCTCGCTCAGCGCCAACTGGCGTGAGTCGGCGACCGTGAACGAGCGGCCGCTGGCCGCGGCCTATGCCGAGTTCGAGATGGGCGTTCGCGACCGGGCCGAAGAGCCGCGGGTGATGCTCGCCGAGCACTTCTGCCCCGCCTGCGCCGGCCTGCTCGTCGCCGATCTCTACCCGCAGGGCTTCTCCGGCTACGTCGCGCCCCGGCTCGGCGACGTCGAAGTGGCTCCGCTGGAGGTGCCCCGATGAACTGCGCCGGGAAGGTCGCTGTGGTCGCGGGAGGAAGCTCTGGACTGGGCGCGGCGACGGTCGAAGCGCTGACCGACGCCGGTGCCACGGTGGTGGTGCTCGACGTCTCGGTTCCCGAGGAGGGAGCCGGGTACGAGGGAACGCATTACCGCCTTGCCGACGTTCGTGACTCCGACCAGGTCGCCGCGGCGATCGAGTACGCGGCGAGCCTTGGCGATCTGCGAATCGTCGCCTCCTGCGCCGGCGTCGGCTCGGTCGGCAAGATCACCCGCAAGGGCCAGCCGCTCGATCTCGACGAGTTCCAGCGGGTGATCGACATCAACCTGGTCGGCACCTTCAACGTGCTCCGCCACGCGGCGACGCTGATGGTGGAGAACGAGCCGATCGAAGACGAGCGCGGCGTCCTCATCGTCACCGCCTCGGCGGCCGCCTTCGAAGGCCAGATCGGCCAGGTCGCATACGCCGCCTCGAAGGGGGGCATCGTCGGGATGACCCTGCCGATCGCCCGTGACCTGGCCGCCTCGCAGGTGCGCTGCGTGGCGATCGCGCCCGGGCTCTTCAACACCCCGCTGCTGGGAGCCCTGCCCGAGGCCGCGCGCAAAGCACTCGAGGAAACGATCCCCAACCCCTCACGCCTCGGTCGCCCCTCGGAGTTCGGGCAGCTGATGCGGCAGATCGTGGAGAACCCGATGATCAACGGAGAGACCTTGCGGATCGACGGGGCTCTACGCATGGCGCCGCGCTGAGGTGGGCGCGAACCCCGTGTCAGCGCAGCCCCCTCCCGCGGCCCCGGAGCGGAGCCTGGCGACGATCCTCTCCCGGGCCGCCGCCGACCCCCGCCTGAGCGTAGCCACGGCCGTCTCCTGCGACGGCGCCGAGCGCAGCTTCGGCCAGCTGCACGAGCGCTCCCAACGCCTCGCCGCCGGGCTCGCCGCGGCCGGTGTCCGTCGCGGCGACTGCGTCTCCGTTCTCCTCCCCAACCGCATCGAGTGGGTCGAGCTGTTGTTCGGAATCGCCGCCGCGGGCGGCGTCTGCGTCCCGGTCAACGTGCTGCTCGCGCCGGCGGAGGTCGCCCATGTCTGTGAGGACAGCGGCTCGCGCTGGATCGTCGTCGATGGCCGAAGCCTCGACCTGCTCTCGGAGCTGCCGGAGTGCGTCGAGCAGGTGATCGTGGTCGGCGAGCCAGCCACCGGGCTGGAGCCGCAGCCGCTCCGCTACGAGGATCTGATCACGGAGCGGACGCCCCCCGCCGGGGAGGGGCCCCGGCCCGAGGATCTGGCGATCATCTACTACTCCTCCGGCACGACCGGCAAGCCCAAGGGCGCCGCCCACACCCACACCAGCGTGCTCTGGAACGCGATGGGCCAGATCGTCGACATCGGCCTCACCCGCGAGGACACCTACCTGCTGGTTCCCTCGCTCTCCTGGGCCGCCGGGTTCAACAACGTCTTCCTCTCACTGCTCTGGCTCGGCGGCCACTCGGTTGTCCTGCCGACCCACGAAACGGCGATCGGGTCGATCGTCGCCAACCTCGAGAGCTCGCGGGCGACGCACCTGATGCTGGTCCCGACCCTGGTCAAGCAGCTGCTCGAAGCGCCGGAGCTGATCGCCCGCGTGCGCGCCTGCGAGCTGCGCTGGATCATGACCGGCGGCGAGCCGATCCCGAAGAACCTGATCGAAAGCTTCGAAGCGCAGCTGCCCGGGTGCCGGCTGGCCCAGGCCTACGGAATGTCGGAGTTCCCGACGATCGCGACGATTCTCGGCTCCGAGCACGCCGCCTCCCACGCCGGCAGCGCCGGGCTGCCCCTCTGCCACACGCAGATCGCCGTGCGCGACGACGAGGGGCAGATCGTCGAGCGCGGTGAGGGCGAGATCCTGCTGCGCTCGCTGGCGGTGATGCGCGAGTACTTCGGCAACCCCGATGAGACCGCCCGCGTCTTCGCCGACGGCTGGTTCGCCTCCGGCGACCGCGGCCGGATCGACGACGAGGGCTTCCTCTGGATCACCGGCCGGGTCAAGGACATGATCATCTCCGGCGGCCTCAACGTCTACCCGCGGGAGATCGAGGAGGTCATCTACCGCCTCGACGACGTCACCGAGGCCTGCGTCGTCGGCGTCCCCGACGAGCGCTGGGGAGAGGTCCCCGCTGCCGTGATCGTCTCCGAGCGCGAGCAGTGGGAGCCGGCCACGGTGATCGAGCACTGCCGGCAGAGCCTGGCTTCATACAAGTGCCCCAAGCACGTCTTCGTGCGCTCCGAGCGGCTTCCGCGGAACCCCTCGGGGAAGGTCCTCAAGCGCGAGGTCGCCCCCTGGGCCGCCGAGCGCGTCAGCTCTTCATCCAGCCAACAACAGCGGAGGTAACCCATGGCAATTGACTTCTCGATCGAACCGGAGTTCCAGCAGAAGCTCGACTGGATCAACGAGCTCCTGCGGGAGGAGATCTACCCGCTCGAGGTCTTGGAGCTGACCCACCCGCAGCTGCTGGAGCTGGTCGCGCCGCTGCGCGAGCGCGTCGTCGAGCAGCAGCTGTGGGCGCCCCACCTCGATCCCGAGCTCGGCGGCCAGGGCTACGGTCAGGTCAAACTCGGCCTGATCCACGAACTGCTCGGCCGCTCGCGGATCGCGCCGTTCGTCTTCGGGGCCCAGGCTCCGGACTCCGGCAACAGCGAGATCCTCGCCCTGCACGCCAACGACGAGCAGAAGGAGCGCTGGCTCTACCCGCTCCTCGACGGCAAGATCCTCTCCTGCTACGCGATGACCGAGCCCGGCGCCGGCGCGGACCCGACCCAGCTCTCCTGCAGTGCCGTGCTCGAGGGCGACGAGTGGGTGCTCAACGGCGACAAGTGGTTCATCACCAACGCCTCGATCGCCGATTTCTTCATCTTCATGGTCGTCACCGAGCCCGACGCGGCTCCGCACGCCCGCGCCTCGCAGATCATCGTCCCCGCCGACACGCCCGGGCTGAACGTGGTTCGTGAGCTCGGCACGCTGGAGGACGCCCATCCGCGCTGGGGCACCTGGGACAACCACGCGGTGGTCGAGCTGCGCGACGCCCGCGTCCCGGCCGGCAACATCCTCGGCGAGCGCGGCACCGGCTTCGTCCAAGCCCAGCAGCGACTCGGCCCGGGCCGGATGCACCACGCGATGCGCTGGATCGGTCAGGCCCAGCGGGCCTTCGACATGCTCTGCGAGCGCGCGCTCTACCGCAAAGCGCGCGGCGGCATCCTCGCCGACAAGCAGACGATCCAGAACTGGATCGCGGACTCCGCGGTGGAACTCGAAGCGGCGCGGCTGATGACCCTGAAAGCGGCCTGGATCATGGACACCCAGGGCTCTCGCGCGGCCCGCAAGGAGATCTCGATGATCAAGTTCTGGGGGGCGAAGATCCTCCACGACGTGATCGACCGGGCGCTGCAGGCGCACGGCTCGTTCGGCTACTCCAGCGACATGCCGCTGGAGGAGATGTACCGCTACGCCCGCGCGGCGCGGATCTACGACGGCCCCGACGAGGTCCACCGGGAAACGGTCGCGCGCCAGATCCTGCGCGGATACGAGGTGCCCGCCGACGAGGTCCCGACCGAGCACATCCCGACCCGACGGGCGGCCTCGGAAGCGCGCTTCTCCCACGTCCTCGAGCAGGTCGCCGGGAACGAGTGACCCGGATGCTCTCCCTGCAGGTCGATCGTCTGGCCGGGCCCAAAGCCCTGAGCCTGGTCGAGGTTCCGGTCCCCGACGCTGCCGGCGGCGTGGTCATCGACGTCCACGCCGCCGGCGTCAGCTTTCCCGACCTGCTGATGATCAAGGGCGAGTACCAGCTGCACCCCGAGCCCCCGTTCGCGCCCGGGACCGAGGTCGCCGGGGTGGTCCGCGAGGCCCCCGCCGGCAGCGCCTGGAGACCCGGCGACCGGGTCAGCGCCTACACCAGCTGGGGCGGCTACAGCGAGGTGATCGCGGTCGATGCGGGCGCGGTGGTGCGGGTGCCGCCGGCGCTGGACTTCGTCCAGGGGGCGGCGATGATGATCAACTACCAGACCGCCTACTTCGCGCTGCGGATCCGCAGCCACCTGAACCGCGGCGAGACGCTGCTGGTGCACGGCGCCGCGGGAGGGGTCGGCATCGCCGCCGTCCAGATCGGCCACGCGCTCGGCGGCCGCGTGATCTCGGTCGTGCGCGGCTCCGAGAAAGCGGCCTTCGTGCGCGAGGCCGGCTGCGACGAGGTGATCGACCTCGAGCAGACCGAGAACTGGGTCGAGGCGGTGCGGGAGCTGACCGACGGCAATGGCGCCGAGATCGCCTTCGACCCGGTCGGTGGCACCCGGTTCGACCAGAGCCTGCGGGCGATTCGCCGCGACGGCAAGGCGCTGATCATCGGCTTCGCCTCGGGCGAGATCTCGAAGATCCCGGCCAACCACCTGCTGCTGAAAAACGTCGACGCCGTCGGCGTCGCCTGGGGGATGTACCTGAAGCAGGAACCGCAGCTCCTGCGCGACATCGGCAAGGAGCTCGACGCGCTGGTCGAAGAGCAGGGCCTGCGGCCGATGGTCGGCGCCACCTACCCGTTGGCCGAGGGCGCCGCGGCACTGGAGCAGCTTGCCTCGCGTCAGGCGCTGGGCAAGAGCGTCCTGGTGGTGCGCTGAGCGCGATGGGCCCCCCAACTTCCACATCTACCGATACGTCGAAGGCCAGGCGGCACTCGAAGAAAGGCATTTCATGGGACCACTAGAGGGAATCAAGGTCGTCGAGCTCGGCGGCATCGGACCGGGACCGTTCACGGCGATGATGCTGGGCGACATGGGGGCCGACGTGGTCCGGATCGATCGCCGGCCCAGCGGCGAAGAGCAGGAACACCAGGTGGCCGAGCTCGACCTGATGCAGCGCAGCCGGCGCTCGCTGATCCTCGACCTCAAGTCCGAGGCGGGCCGCGCGGCGCTGCTGCGCCTGATCGAGCAGGCCGACGTCCTGATCGATCCCTTCCGGCCCGGCGTCGCCGAGCGGCTCGGCGTCGGTCCCGACGTTTGCATGGAGCTCAACCCGGGACTCGTCTTCGGGCGGATGACGGGCTGGGGCCAGACCGGCCCGCTCGCCCACGTCGCCGGCCACGACCTCAACTACGCGGCGCTGGCCGGCCCGATCGCGGCGATGGGGCGTCGCGACGCCCCCCCGTCGCCGGCGCTGAACCTGATCGGCGACTTCGGCGGTGGCGGCATGCTGCTGACGCTGGGCATCCTCGCCGCCCTGGTCGAGCGCCAGAAATCCGGGCACGGGCAGGTGATCGACGCCGCGATGGTCGACGGCACCGCGTTGCTGTGCGCCAGCATCGTCGGGATGACGACGATGGGGGCCTGGCGGCCCGAGCGCGAGAACAACCTGGTTGACGGTGGCGCTCACTTCTACGACGCCTACGAGACCGCGGACGGCAAATTCGTCACGATCGGCGCGATCGAGCCGAAGTTCTACGCCGAGCTGCTGGAGCGCCTGGAGCTCGATCCGAGCGAGTGGCCGCACGAAGATCCCACCCTCTGGGCCGAGCTCTCGGTGAAGATGGCGGCGGTCTTCAAGACGAAGACGCGGGCCGAGTGGGTCGAGCTGCTGGAAGGCACCGACATCTGCTTCGCCCCGGTCCTCAGCTTCGCCGAGGCGCCCGAGCACCCGCACCTGAAGGCGCGCGAAACCTACGTCGAGGCCTTCGGCCAGGTCCAGCCGGCCCCGGCCCCCCGCTTCAGCCGCACCCCGGGGAAGGTCGCGACCCCGCCCGCGGTGCCGGGAGAGCACAGCCGCGAAGTGCTGGCCGCCTGGGGCTTCGAGCAGGCCGAGATCGACGCGCTCGAGTCCGACGGCGTAACCGAAGACCGTGAGCGCGACGAGTCCGTGACGATCGGGGCTGCGTAGCCCGATGGGCAGCCCCCTCCAGCCCGAGATCAAGGCCGACGCGGCGATCCCGGTCGCCGCGCTGACCGGGTACTTCCGCGAGCGCTACGGCACCGCGGTCACCCTCGTCGGCGCCAAGGTGGCGAGCGAGGGCATGTCCGACGACACCTGGATGGTCGACGTCGAGACGCCGGCCGGGATCGAGGAACTTGTCGTTCGTCGCTATCGCACGGGCGGCGCGCTGCGAGAGGAGACCGATTCCGAACGCCACTTCCGCATCCTCCGCGGCATCCCCTCGGATCGGATCCCGGCGCCGGAGGCGATCTGGTTCGAATCCGAGCCGGAGGTCGCCGGCGGCCCGTTCTTCGTCATGCGCCGGGTCCACGGCCGGATCGTCGTCCCCTGGTCGAATGAGGGGCGCGAGTTCCTGGCGGAGGCCGGCCGCGGCGTCCTCGGGGAGCAGTTCGTCACCACCCTCGTCGACATCCACGGGCTCGACTGGCGTGCCGGCGGTCTCGAGTTCCTCGGCGCCGAGGCCGAGGGGGAAGGCGCGGACGACGCCGTCCACCGCGTCGCCGCGATGCGGGGGGTAGTCGAGCGCTACAAGCTGGAGCCCGAGCCGGTGCTGGCGGATGCCCTCGGCTGGCTCGAAGCCAACATCCCCGAGCAGGTCCGGACCGGCTTGATCCACGGCGACTACCGCACCGGCAACATCGTCTGGGGCGAGAACCGCATCAACGCCGTGCTCGACTGGGAGTTCGCCCGGGTCGGCGACCCCGCCTGCGATCTCGGCTGGCTGCTCTGCCGGACCAACCGGATGGGCTCGGACCTCGCCTGTTACATGCTCGAGCGCGAGCGTGTGCTCGAGCTCTACCACGAGCACGCCGGCTGGGTCCCCAGCGAGCAGAGCCTGAAGTTCTGGGAAATCCTCGAACTCGTCCGCAACACCGGGCTCTGGCTCAGCGGCGAGTTCAACTACGTCAACGGAGCGACCAGCGAGCTGAGCCTGGCGCGCTGGAGCTACACCCTCCCCAACATGCGAGGTATGTTGCTCGACGCTCTGGAGGAAGCATGATCGAGCCACAGCGCGCCCTGCGCGACATCCGCCGCAATCTGCGCGAGTCGGTGATGCCGGAGCTCAGCTCAGCCCATTCCCGAGCGGTGCTGGCCGCCGCCCTGGGGATCCTCGACGAAGTCGTCGATCGCGTCCGCCTCGACGAGGGCCCCGCCGCGGCGACCGTGGCGGAGATGCTGCCGGCCCTGGAGGGGTGGGAGCGCGCTCTCGCGGCCCCGGCGCCTGCCGCCGCCGCGGCGATCGCCGAGTCGCGCCGCCAAGCGGCGGCGGCGAGCGACCCGCTGCTGGCGCGGACCGAGGTTCTCGGCGCCGCCGAGTGCGCTGTCGCCGCTGCGTGGGGAGATTTCGATCCGGCCGAGCGCGACCAGCTCCTCGGCCAGATCAGGCAACTGCTTCGTGCGGACACCATCAGGCAAAAAGGAGAGAGATGAGCGAGGGCAGTCAAGACCAGGCAACCGAGGCACCCGTAGTCCTGCTGGAGCGCCGTGACGGAATCCTGGTGATCACCCTGAACCGGCCGGAGGCGCGCAACTCGCTCAACCTGGCGTTGACCCGGGCGATCTCCGATGCCTTCGACGAGCTCGACGCCGACCCCGAGCTCAGCGCCGGGGTGATGACCGGCGCCGGCAAGGGCTTCTGCTCGGGGATGGATCTGAAGGCCTTCGTCGCCGGCGAGGAGGTCTGGGAGGGCGAGGAGGACGACCGCGGCCTGCGCCGGATCGTCACGCGGCCCCCGCGCAAGCCGCTGATCGCCGCGGTCGAGGGCTTCGCCGTGGCCGGCGGCTTCGAGCTGGCCCTCGCCTGCGACCTGCTCGTCGCCGGTCGCTCGGCAAAGTTCGGGGTGCCGGAGGTCAAGCGTTCGCTGGTTGCCGCCGGCGGCGCCCTGCTCGAGCTGCCCCGGCGCTGCGGCCCGGGCGCGGCGATGAAGCTGGCCCTCACCGGCGACCTGATCGACGGCGCCGAAGCCGCGGCGATCGGGCTCGTCGACGAGCTCAGCGAGGACGGCGAGGCGCTCGAGGGGGCCCTGGCGATCGCCCGGAGGATCGGCGAGAACGGCCCGCTCGCGGTGATCGCCAGCAAGCAGGTGATGCGGGGCGCCGCGGACTGGTCCGCGGAGGAATTCTGGGCTCGCCAGAAGGAGATCTGCGACCCCGTCTTCGCCTCCCATGACGCGACCGAGGGAGCGACCGCCTTCGCCGAGAAGCGGCTGCCGGTCTGGACCGGGGCATGAGCATGGCGGCGACGGTTGCAACCGAGCTCCAGCCCGCGGGCGAGACGATCCGCTCCTTCTGGGACGGGCGCGTGGCCGCGACCCCGAGCGCTCCCTTCCTCGTCTACGGCCAGGGGACCGAGAGCTATGAGGAGTTCGACGCGGTGGTCAACTCGAGCGCCAACGGCCTCGCCGCCCAGGGAGTGCAGGCCGGCGACCGGGTTGCCCTGTTGCTGCCCAGCGATCGCCAGCTGCTGGTCCTGGAGCTGGCGCTGGCGAAGCTCGGAGCGGTGATGGTGCCGATGATCTCGAACCTGTCGAGGCCCGAGATCGTCTACGTGCTCGACCACTGTGAAGCCTCGGTCTTCATCACCGACGCCGCGGGCTGGGAGGTGAGCGCCGCCGACGGCGACCTCGGACTCGACCACGAGCTCACCGCCTACGTGCTCGGCGGCGCCGAGGGTGCTCGTGATGCCGACGTCCTCGTCGCCGACGAGATCTCACCGCCGCCGCAACCGGGCATCGGCCCGATGGACCCGATGGCGATCATGTACACGTCCGGCAGCACCGGCAAACCCAAGGGCGTGATCCAGCCGGGCGCCGGCTTCGCCACCGCGGGCCGCGCCCTCGCCGCCCGCCAGGCGGCCGACGCGAGCGACAACTTCTTCTGCGCGATCCCGATCTTCCACACCGCCGGAGCCCACATGCTGCTGGCGCCGGCGATCGCCGTCGGCGCTCGTTTCACGCTGATTCCCAAATTCAGCCGCAGCCAGTTCTGGGACCAGGTGCGCGAGAGCGGCGCTACGCTCAGCATCGTGATGCCGGCCCAGCTCTCGATTCTGATGACGGCGCCGGCCTCCGAGCGCGACCGCGAGCATGAGCTGCGATGCGTCGCCAGCCACGTGCGTCCGGCCGACTTCTGCGAGCGCTTCGGCGTCGACGTGGTGACCTGCTGGGCGATGACCGAGGTCTCGGGCATGGGGACGATGAGCGCCCTCGGGTCCTCCCGCCATCCCGAGAAATACATCGGCCGGCCGGTCCCTGAGGAGGCCGAGGCAAAAATCGTCAAGCCAGACGGGGAGCCGGCGGCGCCCATGGAGCCGGGGGAACTCTGGTTCCGCCACCCGCACGTGATGCGCGCCTACCATCGCAACCCGACCGCGACGGCGGAATCGCTCGTCGACGGCTGGGTCCGAACCGGCGACCTCTGCGCCGCCGACGAGCAGGGCGGGATCTACTTCCACGGCCGGATCAAGCACGTGATCAAGCGGGCCGGGGAGAACATCTCCGGCGAGGAGGTCGAGGCGGCCGTGGTCGCCCACCCCGAGGTCGAGGAGTGCATCGTCGTCGGCGTCCCCGACCCGATCTACACGGAGGAGATCTACGCCACCGTGTCGCTGCGGCCGGGAGCGCAGTTGGACGAGACCGAGCTGATCGAGTGGTGCGGGCAGCAGCTCGCAACCTGGAAGCTGCCCCGCTACCTGGACTTCGGCGACGCGGAGCTGCCGAAGCTCGCCAACGGCAAGCCGGATCGGCGCCGGATCGCCGACGCGGCCGCGATCGATGCCGCCTGGGACCGGGTCGCGGCGGAATCGGGAGCGGCCCGATGAGGCGGCTCTCGATCTCCCTGATCCTGGCGGAGACCCCGATCACCGAGATGGTCGAGATCGCTCGCGACTTCGAGCGCAGTGGCGTCGAGCGGGTCTGGCTCGGCGAGGCCTGGCGAGAGCCGGTGGTGCCGATCACCGCGATGACCGCCGGCACCGAGCGGATCGGCGTCGGTACCGCGGTCGCCCAGATCTTCCCGGTCAACCCGGTGATCGTCGCCCAGCAGACGGCGCAGCTGCAGGAGCTGTCCGGCGGTCGCTACGCCCTCGGCCTCGGCCTCGGGGCCTCTTTCGTGGTCGAACGCTGGTTCGGCGTCGACCCCTCGCGGCCGCTGCGCCGCGCCCGCGAGTTCATCGAGATCGTCCGCGGCGTCCTGCGCTCGCCCGAGGACGGTCCCTTCAGCTACCAAGGGGAGCTGCTGAGCACCCGCAAATACAGGCTGCCGTTCGCCGCCGAGGCGGTCGAGGTGCCGATCAACCTCGCCGCCGTGGGGCCGAAGATGCAGGAGCTGGCCGGTGAGCTCGCCGATGGAATCGTCGTCGGCGCTCTCCACTCCGAGGGCTACATCGAGGAAACGCGCGAGCGGCTGCGCACCGGTGCCGAGCGCGCCGATCGCGATCCGGCCGAGCTCGATCTCTGGGTCTCGATCATCTGCTGCGTCGACGAAGACGCCGAGGCCGCCCGCCGCCAGGCCCGCCGCAGCCTCGTCTACGTCGCTCAGTACCCCCACTACCAGCGCGTCTACGAGCGCGAGGGCTTCGGTGAGATCGTCCAGAAGATCGCCGCGCTGGTGCGCGAAAAGAAGATGGACGAGGCCGAGGCGCTGGTCAGCGACGAGATGATCGAGGCCTTCTGCCTGGCCGGCACGTTGGCGGAATGTCGCCAGCAGCTGGGCCGCTTCGATTACGGCGGGGCGATCCCGGTCCTGCACCTGGTCCCGTTCCGGACCAGCGAGGCGGAGGTGGTCGAGTCGCTGCGGCTGGCCGCCGGGCTCAGCGAGTGAGCGCGGGCGCGGCGAGCACGGTCGCGCTGGCGCGGAGGACCGGGTCGCCGTTCTGAGCGGTGGCCTCGAGCTCGATCTCGGCCCGGTCATCCTCGACGGAGACGACGCGGCCGTTGAAGGTGAGCACGTCGCCCGGCCAGACCTGGCCGGTGAAGCGGACCGTGAAGCCGCGGATGTTGTCGGGGCCGACCCAGCGCGCCAGCTCGACTCCGAGCATGCCCGCGTGCAGCATCCCCATACCGAAGACGGTCGCCATCCCAGCCGCGGTGGCGTACTCCTCGTCGTGGTGGATCGGATGGAAGTCGCCGCCGGCGCCGGCGTAGCGGACGAAGTCGGTGCGGGTGAAGGGCTCGGTCACGACCGTCGGCATCTCCGCGCCGGGAGTCAGCGCGGCAGGGGCCGCCGGGATCGAGGGGGGGCCGGCGCCGCTCATCGCGGAGCCGTCTCGATCAGGGTGTCGTACCGCTTCGCCGCGACCTCTCCGTCTTGGTCGACGTAGGTCGTCTCCACCCGCACCATCTTCATCTCGCCCCCGCGCTTGCCCTCGCGCGTCTCGATCCCGGCGAGCACAGAAGTCGCGCTGAGCTCGTCGCCGCCGCGCAACGGCCGCTCGAACTCCCAGCTGACCTCGCCGTGGAGCACCCGGGTGAGGTCGAGGCCCGCGGCCTGGGCGTGGAAGGTTGCTCCGTCCTCGCGCCAGTGATCCGCGATCGCGGTCGCCGTCGGCGGTACCGGTAGGCCATCGAAGCCAGCAGCGGCAGCCGCCTCCGGGTCGAACCAGAGGGGGTCTGCGTCTTTGAAGGAGCGGGCCAGCTCGAGCAGCTTCGCTCGCTCGAGCGGAAAGGTGACGGAGCCGAGGTTTCGCCCCTCGCCTTCGCTGATCTTGCTTCCCATGGGGGGCCAGCCTAGCAAAAAAAAAGCATGCCTGATGCTTTTTATGTATACGATGGCTCCTTGGTCGTGCGGCGAACCCGGAACAGACAATGAGCATCGGTCTTCGCGTCAGCGCCGATCGGGTCGCCGAGATCCGCCTCGAACGGCCGCAGCGGGCCAATGCGCTCGACCTCGAGCACGCCCGGGAAATGGGTGCGCACGTTGCCGAGTGTGGGCGCCGCGACGACGTCGGCGCGGTCCTGATCAGCGCCGAGGGCGCCGCCTTCTGCGCCGGCGGCGACATCGGCCACTTCGGCGCCGAGATCGACCGCGCCGACGCGGTGATCGCGCAGATGGTGGAGGAGATGCACGCGGTGATCCGCGACCTGGCGGCGCTGCCGATGCCGGTGATCGTCGCCGTCAACGGTCCCGCGGCTGGGCTCGGGCTCAGCCTCGTCTGCCTCGCCGACCTCGCGCTGGCCGCCGTCGCGGCGCGCTTCAAGGTCGCCTACACCGAGATCGGGCTCTCCCCCGACGGCGGCAGCAGCTGGCTGCTGCCGCGGCTGGTCGGCCGCGCCGCCGCCGCCGACCTGATCCTCACCAACCGCGTCGTCGACGCCGCCACCGCGCTCGAGCTCGGGATCGTCTCGCGGGTGGTCGCCGCCGACGATCTCGCCACCGAGGCGCGGGGCCTCGCCGCGGCCCTCGCCGCGGGATCCCTTCCCGCCCACGCCGCAGTCAGGCGGCTGCTGCTCGAGTCCTCGACCAACAGCTTCGCCCAGCAGCTGGAGCTGGAGGCGGCGGAGATCATTCGCCTCGCCGGCAGCGAGGGTGGCCGCGAGGGCATCGCCGCGTTCCTCGAGCAGCGTCCGGCGAGCTTCCGATGAGCGTGAGTCGTCTGCTGCCCTCCCCCGAGGCGGAGGAGATCGTCGCCCTCGCCCGCGACATCGCCCAGAACCAACTGCGCCCGCGGGTCGCCGCCGCCGAGGCCGACGCGGCGTTCCCCCGCGACGTCTTCGAGACGCTCGGCTCGCTCGGCTTCCTCGGCATGCCCTACCCGGAGGAGGTGGGGGGAGCCGGCCAGCCCTACGAGGTCTACCTGCAGGCGCTGGAGGAGATTGCCGCGGTCTGGGCCAGCGTCGGCGTCGGGCTCAGCGTCCACATCATGTCCTCCTACCCGCTCGCCACCTGGGGCAGCGACGAGCAGCGCGACCGCTGGCTGGAGGAGATGCTGGCGGGCGATCTGCTCGGCGGCTACTGCCTCTCGGAGGTCGACGCGGGATCGGACCCGGCGGCGATGCGGACCCGGGCGAGCAAGGACGGCGAGGGCTACCGCGTCTCCGGCTCCAAGGCCTGGGTCACCCACGGCGGCGAGGCCGACTTCTACACCCTCTTTGCCCGCACCTCGGAGGACCGCAGCCGCGGCATCTCCTGCTTCCTCGCCCCCGGGCAGGCGCCGGGCCTAACCGCGCAGGAGCCCGAGCGGAAGATGGGCCTGACCGGCTCGACCACGGCGGCCCTCGACTACGACGGGGTCGAGCTCGAGCCCGAGCGGCTCATAGGCGAGGAGGGCCAGGGGCTGGCGATTGCGCTGCAGGCGCTCGACAGCGGTCGGCTTGGGATCGCCGCCGTCGCCGTCGGCCTCGCCCAGGGTTCGCTCGACCACGCCGTCGCCTACGCCGGCGAACGCGAAACGTTCGGGGTGCCGATCATCGAGCACCAGGGACTGGGCTTCCTCCTCGCCGACATGGCGGCGGCGGTCGAGTCGGCCCGCGCGGTCACGCTGGAGGCCGCGCGTCGCCGCGACCGCGGCCTCCCCTTCGCCCGCCAGGCCTCGATCGCGAAGCTGGTCGCCACCGACGCGGCGATGAAGGTCACCACCGATGCGGTCCAGGTCCTCGGCGGCTTCGGCTATACGAAGGACTTTCCGGTCGAGCGCCAGATGCGCGAGGCGAAGGTGATGCAGATCTTCGAGGGCACGAATCAGATCCAGCGCATGGTCATCGCCCGGCACCTGCAGCGCGGCTCCTGAGAAAAATCCCGCTTCCCTGCGCTGCTCAGGAAGTGGTCTGGTCGGTGCCGTCCTTGATCAAGCCGTTGAGAATGTCGCCGCGGGCGAATTTCCACTGGCGATCGATCGTGGCTTTGGAGTGCCGCAGGAGGCGCAGTACGGCAAGGCCGCGGATGGTTGCGATCGAGGTCGTCCAACGATGGGTCAGCTGCGGGTCGGCGAACTCCTCGGCGCCGAAGATTTCGACCCCGAGCTGGTGGACGGTCAGGGACATCGAGCGCTCCTCGTCGGCGATCGCGGCTTTCAACTCCGGCTCGCGGCGGGCGGCAAGCGAGAGCTCGAGGATCGCTGCGAAGAAGGTGCCGCTGTACATCTCGAAGATGAAGTCGAGGGCGCCGACGATCCGCGAGTGCCCGTGGGGCAGGGCGGCGATCTTCTCCTGCAGGGCGTCGAGCTCGCGGGCCGACATGTGTCGCACCGACTCCACCACCAGCGTTTGCCGGTTGGCGAAGTGATGCTGATGGGCGCCGCGGCTGACCCCGGCGCGGCGGGCGACCGTGGAGGCGGAGATTCCGGCATAGCCCTCTTCGACCAAGACCTCGACCGCAGCGTCGAGGAGCCGCCGCCGGGTCGCGTGGCTCCGTGCCTGTTTGGGTTCGAGCATGTTCATCAGTGAATCTCCACCGGCCGGCGTGCCTTACGAGCGAAATGGACCGCGCCGTACTCTTCCACACGCCCACGACTGACATTTCTCGGCTCACTGTACACCAATAACCAGCAGCGCTGCATGTTTCGTGGTAGCTTCCACTGCACGGCCGCGCGGTTGCCTCCTCGGCCGCGCGGTCAACTCCCCCCTTGACACCCGCCGTTGCCGGCGATTAGGGTCTGTACCGAACGCTCGGTACGGGACGCAAGTATGGGACGGACGCCGCACGGCGGCCGACTTTCGCCGCAACCAGAAGGAGGAGACTCGTGGCCGCTTACACGATCGCCAGCGTGATTCAGAAGGACGCCACTGAGTTCAGCGCAAGGTCCGCTGTCGCACTCGCATTCGAAGACCGCCGTGTCGGCTACTGGGAGATCGACGAGCGCAGCGACATGCTCGCCGCCGGCCTGCTCGCCGCCGGCGCCGCTCCCGGAGACCGGATCGCGGTTCTCTGTCGCAACTCGGTCGAGTCGGTCGAGATCTTCTTCGCCGCCGCCAAGCTCGGGGCGGCCCTGGTCCCGATCGAGGCGAGCCTGCAGGGGTTCGAGATCGACTATCGCCTACGCGATTCCGGGGCCCGCTGGCTGTTCGCCGATTGGTCTGGCTGGGACTGCGCCCGGGATCTGGTCGGCACCGACTCGGGGCTCCGGCTCGTCGCCGTCGGCGACGAGATGTGGACCCGCGGTGGGAAGGGGCTCCTGCCCTACGAGGAGCTGGTCGAGGGCGGCGCCGGCAGGCGCTTGGAGGTTGAAGTCGAGGCCGACCAGACCCTGCTTCTCCGCTATGGCTCGGGGACGACCGGAGTGCCGCGGGCAGTGGCTCAGAGCCACGACTTCGTCCTCACCAACGCCCTGCGCCAGGTCTACGACTTCGGGCTGGCCCCGGGCGACGTCTTCATGCCGGCGTCGGTGGCCGAATGGACCGCCGACTGCGACGACCTCAGCCTCGCCCTCTGGCTGGTCGGCGGCAGCGTCTGCCTGCCGCCGAGCACCCGCTTCGACGCCGACCACCACTGCGCCGCGCTCGCCGCCGCCGAGGCGACGGTCACCGTCGCCTCGCCCTCGCACCTGCGGGTGATCTCCCATTCGGGAGCGCTGGGCCGCCACGACCTCTCGCCGCTGCGCCTGGTCTGCGCGGCGGGCACACCCTCCGCGGCAGAGCTGCTGCAGGGTCTCGCTCGACAGCTGCCCGGCCGCGAGGTGGTGCAGTCCTTCGGCCACCCCGAGCAACCCGGCGCGATCGCGTTGCTCGACAGCGATGAGGCGGAGGCGGGGGCGGGGTCGGTCGGCCGTTCGACCGGGCTCTGCGAGCTCGCCGTCGTCGACGCGGAGGGCGCCCCCGTCGCCGCGGAGACGGTCGGCGAGATCGTCTGCCGCTCGCGCCCGGGCAGCCGCGAAGATGGCGCCGACCCGGGCGCCTGGCTGCAGACCGGCGACCGCGGCTACCTCGACCGGGAGGGCTTCCTCTTCGTCCTCGAGGGTCGCTCCGAGACGATTGTCAGCGCCGGCCTTCGCGTCCACCTGGCCGACGTCGAAGCGGCTCTGGCCGGCCACCACGGGGTGGCCGAGATCGCCCTCGTCCCGATCGCCAGCGACCTGCTCGGCGAGTGCAGTCGAGCCCACGTCAGGGCCCGCGACGGCGTCGCCCTCGATCGCCGTGAGCTCGAGGAGTACGCCCGCGCCCGGCTCTCTCCTTACAAGGTGCCATCGGAGTGGGTCCTGCACGATTCGCCGCTGCCGCGCGCCGCCTGCGGCCGCTTGGAAAGGCGCTCGCTGGTTGCCGCTGGCCCCGCTGCGCCGCCGAGTCCGCTCGGGTGAGCGCTCCGGTGCAGCAGACCGCCGCCGCGGACGAGCTCGGCGCCGACGCGCTCGCCCGTATGTACGGCGAGATGCTGCGCATCCGCCGCTTCGAGGAGAGCGCCGCGGAAATGTTTCGCAACGGCGAGGTGCCGGGGTTCCTCCACCTCTCGATCGGTCAGGAGGCGGTGCCGGTCGGCATCTCCTGGCCGCTCGACGACGGCGACGTCGTCACCTCCACCCACCGCGGCCATGGGCACGTGCTCGCCAAGGGCGGCGACCTCAGCGCCATGTTCGCCGAGCTGATGGGGCGGCGACTGGGGACCTGCGCCGCCCGCGGGGGGTCGATGCACATCGCCGACGTCTCGCTCGGGATCTTCGGCGCCAACGGCATCGTCGGCGCCGGCCTGCCGATCGCCTGCGGCGCCGCGCAGGCGGCGAGGATGCGCGACGCCGGCGGGATCGCGGTTGCCTATTTCGGTGACGGCGCCGTTTCCCAGGGCGCCTTCCATGAGGCCATCACCACCGCCTGCCACCTGGAGCTGCCGCTGCTCTTCGTCTGCGAGAACAACCAGTACGCCGAGTTCACCAACACCTCCTCGGCGGCAGCGGTTCCGCTGGAGCAGCGGGCCTCCGGCTACGGCATCCGCTTCGAGCGGGTCGACGGCAACGAGGTCGAGGCGGTGGCGGCGACCGCCGACCGGCTCGTCGCCGAGTTGCGGGCAGGAGCGCCGCCGATCCTGCTCGAGGCGGTCACCCTGCGCGCCCGCGGCCACTACGAGGGCGACGCCGAGGAATACCGGGACCTCGAGCGCGACAGCGAATGGGCCGACCGCGATCCACTCGCGCTCGTCGCTTCGCGCCTGAGCGCCGAGGGGCTCTCAGATCAGCGTCTGGAGGAGATCCGCGAGCGGGTCGAGACGGAGATCGCCGCGGCGTTGGCGGCCGCCCGTGAGAGCGATGAACCCGAGGTCTCCGAACTGCTCGACAACGTCATCTCCGCGCGCCCACGGCCGCCGGCGCGGGGGTCGGAGCCGGAGGGCGAGGGGGAGATCCGCACGATTCGCGCGATTCGCGACGCGCTCCACGATGCCCTCGCCGACGACGAGTCGGTGTTCATGGCCGGGATCGACATCGGACGCGGCGGCGGCGTCTTCAACGCCTCCAAGGGGCTCTATGACGAGTTCCCGGGACGGATGCTGGACATGCCGATCGCCGAGACCGCGATCGTCGGCCTCGGCGTTGGCGCGGCGATGGCGGGAATGCGCCCGATCGTCGAGGTCATGTACCTCGACTTCATCAGCGTCTGCTTCGACCAGATCGTCAACCAGGCAGCGAAGTTGCGCTACATGACCGGCGGCGGCGCCGAGATCGCGCTGACGATCCGCACCCAGTTCGGCGCCGGCCGCTCCTCCGGGGCCCAGCACTCGCAGAGCCTCGAGGCTCTGCTCGCCCACATCCCCGGGCTGACCGTGTTGATGCCCTCGACCGCCGCCGACGCCTACGGTCTCCTGCGCAGCGCCGTTGACGACCCCAACCCGGTGATCGTGATCGAGAACCGGATCCTCTACGGCCAGAAGGGGGCGGCGCCCCCGGCCGGGCACCGGGTCCCGATCGGTCGCGCCAGGGTCGTCCGCGAGGGGACCGACCTGACCGTGGTCTCGGTCTCGCGGATGGTCCAGGTCGCCGCCGAAGTCGCCGACGAGCTTGCCGCCGAGGGGGTCAGCGTCGAGGTGATCGATCTGCGCACGGTCGCGCCACTGGACCGCCAGTGCATCCTCGATTCGGTGGCGAAGACCAACCGGCTCGTCGTCGCCCACGAGGCGGTTACCGACTTCGGGATCGGGGCCGAGATCGCGGCGATGGCGGCGGACGCCGGCTTCTGGGATCTCGACGCGCCGATTCGCCGCGTCGGCGCCGCCTTCTCACCGGCTCCCTACGCCCCCGCGCTCGAGCAGGCCTGGATGCCCGACGCGGCGCGGGTCAAGGCAGCGGTGCTCGAGACCCTGGGAGGGATTTAGGGAGCGCGGAGGCCGACGAAGAGCGAGTCGCAGAAGACCTCGGCAACCTGCTCGGGTTCGAGCCGGCCGGAGGGGCGAATCCAGAGGTAGGCGTAGTTGAACTGGCCCAGCACGCCTTTGACGGCGATCGGGTCGAGGTCGCGCAGCTCGCCGCTGCTGATTCCCTCTTCGAGGATGTCCTTGACGATCTGCTCAAAGCCCTGCCGCAGCTCCAGCACTTCCTCCAGGCGCGCGCCGCTGAGGGCGATGAAGTCCCGGAAGAAGACAGTCCACTCCGGGATGTGATCGGCGATGTTGCGCATCAGCTTCGCCGCCAGCGCCCGGAAGCGCTCCTCGGCGCTGCCGGCGCCGTCGCGGATCTCGGTCCCGATGGCGATCATCTCGGTCACGTTGACGCGGCAGATCTCGGCAAGGACGCTCTCCTTGCTACCGATGTGGTAGTACAGACCACCGCGGCCAAGTTCGACTTGTTGAGAAAGTTCCTCTATACCGGTGCCGTGGTACCCCTGCTTGGCAAACAGCGTCGCGGCCGCTTGGAGGATGCGCGCTCGTTGGATCGGCGCCGCCACCCGGGTCGGCTTCTTGGCTGAATTAGGCGGCACGCGCTGAATCATAATGTACAGACGGGTCGGTACACAGGCCGATCCTCCGTGCTCCCTCGGCAGGGCTCCGCCGAGTCCTTTTCGGCTAATGTACCGACAGATCGGTATAACGATGTCGGGGAGCTCGAGCGGACATAGGGGAGTGGCGTGAACGGGGCCGCGGTGATCACCGGCGCCGGGCGCCCTACCGGGATCGGGTTCGCCGCCGCGAAGGCCCTGGCCGCCGACGGCTGGCCGGTCCTGCTCTCCGACCTCGAGCTCGAGGATTCGGTGCTCGCGGGCCTGCCCGCCGGGGCCGACTCGGCAAGCTTCGCGGCCGACGTCACCGACTCCGCCCAGGTCGAGGCGCTCGGCGACTTCGCGGTCGAGCGCTGGGGAGCGATCGGCGCTTGGGTCAACAACGCCGGCGCCATGCTGGGCGCCGGCCCGATCGCCGGCGTCGTCGACGAGGACTGGCAGCGCTGTCAGGCGATCAACGCCGGCGGCTGCTTCCACGGCTGCCGGGCGGCGGTGCGCCGCATGCAGGCGGCGAGCGAGCCGCGCGGCGGCCGCATCGTCAACGTCTCCTCGCAGGCCGGGAAGACCGGGCCGCCGTACTTCGCCGCCTACGCGGCGGCCAAGTTCGCGGTGATCGGGCTGACCCAGTCGGTCGCCGCCGAGGTCGGCCGCAGCGGCATCACGGTCAACGCCGTCTGCCCGGGAACGGTCGACACCCCGCTGCTCGATGAGCCCGGGGGAGTCTGGGAGACGATGGCGGCGGCGCGCGGGATCAGCGTCGAGCGTGCCCGCGAACGCGCTCCCCGCGCGGCCCCGATCGGGCGCATGGTCGAGCCAGGCGAGGTCGCGAGCATGATCGCCTACCTCTGCTCCGACGCGGCCGCCGCGATCAGCGGTGCCGCGATCAACATCACCGGCGGCGACGAGGTTCACTGAGTGACCGCGGCCACGACCGAGGTCGGCGCGCTGCGCCCGCTGCTGGGCCGGACCGCGCTGGTGACCGGTGGCTCGCGCGGGATCGGCGCCGCGATCAGCCGCGAGCTCAGCGATGCGGGCGCCCAGATCGCGGTCAATTTCCACACCAATCACGAGGCCGCCGCGCTTGTCCTGGCCGACCTCCGTCAGGGGTCGACCTCCTGGCCCGCCGACGTCGCCGATGCCGATGCGGTCGAGGCGATGGTCAGCGCGGTGGTCGAGCGCTACGGCAGCCTCGACGTCCTCGTCGTCAACGCCGGCATCTGGCGCGGCGGCGCGGTCGATCGGTTGGCGCCGGAGGACTGGTCGCTGGTCGTCGACACCTCGCTGACCGGCGCTTACCACCTGGTTCGCGCGGCCCTGCCGGCGATGAGGCAGCAGGGATTCGGCCGGGTGATCGTGCTCAGCTCGGTGGTCGGCCTGGTCGGTCATCCCGGTGACAGCGCCTACGCGGCGGCGAAGGCGGGACTGCTCGGCTTCGTCAAGGCGGTGGCGAAAGAGACCGGCCGGGACGGGATCACCGTCAACGCGATCGCTCCCGGCTTCGTCGAGACCGAGATGACCGCCGAGGTGCCCGAGCGGGGGCGCGAACGGATGATGGCGCGGACGCCGCTGCGCCGGGCCGGGACGCCGGAGGAGGTCGCCTCGGCGGCCCGCTTTCTTGCCTGCGACGCTTCCTACGTGACCGGTCACACCCTCGTCGTCGACGGCGGCTACTCGCTCTAACATTCATTCGCGAATGAATGTATGCTGGCGAGCGTGCCAGCGGCGACGACCCCGGACAAGACCCGCCGAAGTCAGGAGGAACGCCGCGCCGGCACCCGCGCGACCCTGCTGGACGCCGCTCTCGAGTGCTTGGTCGAGGTCGGTTACGCGCGCACCACGACCGGCTTGGTCTGCGAGCGCGCCGGGCTCTCTCGCGGCGCTCACCTGCACCATTTCGGCACCCGCGCCAGCCTCGTCGCGGCGGCGCTGGTCGAGCTCTCCAAGCGCCGCGAAGCCGAGTTCGGGGAACAGATCGCCGCGCTGCCCAGCGGCGCTGGGCGCGAGGAGCAGGCCTTGGATCTGCTCTGGAGCTGGTACACCGGGCCGCTCTTCTACGCCTCGGTCGACCTCGGCGCCGCCGCTCGCACCGACTCTGAGCTGCGCGCCCGCCTGGAACCGGTCGAGCGCCACCTCAACCAGCTGACGCTGATCCGCTGCCGGCGCATGTTCGCCGCCGGTCCCGAGGACCCGAGCCGCGACCAACCGATCCAGTTGGCGCTATCCGCGATCCGCGGGCTTGCCCTGTTGCCGGTTCTACACCCGGGCGCCGGCAAGGCCGAGCAGCAGTGGGGCTTCGCCCGCGACGAGCTGCTGCGGATCCTGGCGGACTGAGGAGAGAGATGAAGGTCGACTTCACCGGCTCCTTCTCACGCCTCGACGACGCGGGCGAGTCAGCCCGCGAGGCCCAGGAGCGGGGGTATGACGGTTGGTGGGTGACCGAGACCAAAGTCGACCCGCCGCTCGCCTGTGCGGTCGCCGCCGAGCGGACCGAGCGAATCGAAATCGGCACCGCGATCACGATCGCCTTCGCCCGCAACCCGATGACCGTGGCCCTGCAGGCCAACGACCTGCAGACGCTCTCGGGCGGCCGCTTCTCGATTGGGCTCGGCTCGCAGATCAAGGCCCACGTGACCAAGCGCTTCTCGATGCCGTGGACCAAACCGGGGGCGCGGATGCGCGAGTTCGTGACCGCGATGCGGGCGATCTGGGAGAGCTGGGAGCAGGGGTCCCCGCTGAGCTTCGAGGGCGAGTTCTACACCCACACCCTGATGACGCCGTTCTTCGACCCGGGACCGAACCCGCACGGTGTCCCCGACGTCTACCTGGCCGCGGTCGGGCCCCGGATGACCGAAGTCGCCGGCGAAGTCGCCGACGGCGTCATCTGCCATGCCTTCTCGACCGAGCGCTACGTGCGCGAGGTGACCAGGCCGCTGGTCGAACGCGGCCGCGCCGCCGCCGGCAAAGAGTCCGAGGCCTTCGACCTGATCGCGCCGGGCTTCGTCGTCGTCGGCGATGACGAGCAGCAGCTGGCCGCCGGAATCAAATCCGTAAAGGAGCAGATCGGCTTCTATGGCTCGACCCCGGCCTACCGGCCGGTGCTCGAGCTGCACGGCTGGGGTGACCTTCAAGACCGGTTGGGGGCGATGACCAAGCGGGGCGAATGGGATCGCCTCGACAGCGCGATCAGCGACGAGGTGCTCGACGCCTTCGCGGTAGTCGGCACCCCCGAGCAGGCGGTCACCGAGCTCTCCCGCCGCTACGGAGACCTCGCGACCCGCCTGACGATCGCCCTGCCGGAGCGCCCCGACATGGAGCGCTGGGCACCGCTGCTCTCCGACCTGCAGAAGACCGGAAGCCAACCGAAGAAGAAAGGGAGTGGAGGATGAGCGAGGTAGAGCTGAGCTGGGAGCGGGACGAGATTGCGGTGGTGACGCTGAACCGCCCGCAGAGCCTCAACTCGATGAACCGGGCCTTGGTCGCCGGCCTCGGCGCCATCCTCACCGAGCTCGAGGCCGAGGGCCGGGCCCGGGTTGTCGTGGTCACCGGCGCCGGTCGCGGCTTCAGCTCCGGTCACGATCTCAGCGAGCTCGAATCCGAGGCCGCGGCCGCCGACCTCGACGACCTGATGGTGAATCAGCAGGCCTTCTCGGATCTGATCATCCGCATCAAGGAGCTGAGGGTCCCTGTCGTCGCCGCCGTCAACGGACCCGCCGCGGGGGGTGGCCTGGCGATCGCCCTGGCCGCCGACACCCGCGTCTGCGACGACGCCGCCCGCTTCAATGCCGCCTTCGTCCGGCTCGGCATCTCCGGCTGCGACGTCGGCGTCTCCTACCTGCTGCCGCGAATCGTGGGGCCGACCCTGGCCTTCGAGATGATGCTGACCGGCCGGCTGATCGACGCCGAGGAGGCCCTCCACTCAGGTCTGGTCCTGCGCGTCGTCCCGGAGGGCGAGGTCCTCGCCGCCGCCCTCGAGATCGCCGACGCGATCCTCGCCAACTCTCGCTTTGGGGTGCAGATGACCAAGGAGGTGATGTGGTCCAACCTCGACGCCCCCGACCTCCGCAGCGCGATCATCACCGAGGACCGCACCCAGGCGATGTGCCTGATGGGGGAGGACGCCCGGCGAGCGATCCCCGCCATGCTCGCCTCCCGCAGCTCGCGCTGAGCGACGCCGGCTACGTCGCGTTCGCGCGCGCCAGCTCCCGGTCCGGCTCGTCGCCGAGAAAGTGAAGCGCACATAGATGAACCATCTCGGCGTGCAGGTCCCCGATGGTGTCGACCCTGCCGCTCCTCAGATGGGAAGCCACGACGAAGAGGAAACCTCTCGCGAGCAGTTCCTCGATCCGTGGCGGTGGGTCGCAGTAATCCGCGCCCCTGAGCTCGCGCCCCGCGGTGCGCCCACCCTTCAGCGCCGCCTGAAGCGCCTCGGCTCCGGCGTCGACGCACGAGCCGCAATTCCCCTCCACGCTTATGGAATGAATCAGGCAAAGCTCGGCCAGGAGCGGCGCCGTCACTGTCTCGGCCAAGAAGACGGCGATGGTGTCGCTCACCTGCTCTGACCAAGGGCGCGGTTCGCCGAGTGTCGCCCGGACCGGGTCGAAAACCCGTTTCTCCGCCTCCTGGCAGGAGAACCGCAAGCAATCGTCCTTGTCGTCGAACAGCTTGTAGAAGCCCACCCGGGAGATCCGTGTTCGGGTGGCGATGTCGCCGACCGTCAGGCTCGAGACCCCGCGCTCATGGGCAAGCTCTGAGACCGCGTCCATAACGCAGCGCCGACGCTGATCTTCAAGGAAACCTGGCGGCAGAGGATGACCAATGGAAACCATAGGTCATCCTAGACAAAACCAAGCTAGAAACTAGCTGCCTGGTGCTTCGCCCAGCAGCTCCCGCGCTCGCCGGGCCAAACGCAAGCCTTCCTCCTGCCCGAGGAAGGTGACGGTGGTCCCGTAAATGAAGTCCGGCAGTAGACGTGGCAGGCGCTCGGTCCGGCCGGCGGCGATTTCCCGCCGGACCACGGCCTCGGCCCCTCCGATCGCGGCGCGCGCGGTGCTGACCGGCTGCCCCCCGCTCACCGCGTAATCGCGGCCGCGGTCGAACATCGCCGCGAGCATGCGATTGCCGGCGTCATAGGCGGTGCGCAGCTCGGGTGGCCCCATCTGGCGGGCGCCGATGAAGGAGAGCTGGGCGAAGGAGGGATGGGCAGCCATGAACTCGAGGATCGCCTTGATCCCGACCATCGCGCTGTCCCATTCGGAGCGGTCAGCGGAGTAGGACGCGCCGACGATCGCCAGCACCTCGGCGATCACCGCGTCGAAGGCGCTGACGACGCAGGCCTCCTTGCTGCCGAACAGCTCGGCGAAGGTCCGCTCGGAGACCGCGGCGCGCTTGATCACCTCGGCGACGCTCGTCTCGGCGTAGCCACGCTCGGCGCACAGCTCGACCATCGCCCGCATGATCCGCTCGCGCTCGGAGGGGGAGAGGATGCTGGCGGTCACCTCCATCTCAGAGTGCCCCCGATGCGGCCCGCATCTCGTCGGCCGCGCGCTCGGGCCCCATGAAGGGGACGAGGACCGAGAAGAGGATCTCCGGCGCCATCGCCGGCAGCCCGCCGCCGCGCCCGGCGTTGACCTCGCTGAAGATGATCGCCTCGGCTGCTCCGATCGCCAGCATCTCCACCTCGCTCGGCAGCTCCTCCTCGACGCCGGAGTAATCGCGCCCCTCCCGCATAAAGGGGAGAAAGCGCTCGAGCAGCTCGACGTAGCGCTCGTAGGTCGCCGGGCGGATGCCCGGGAACGAGCGGGTCAGCACACGCGCCATATCTGGGTCGGAGGCGATCAGCGCGAGCAGCGCTGTGAGCCCAGTCCGGACCCGCTCGGGCCAGGGGTCGCTCGATGAGCAGCCCACGGTCGCCTGCGCCACGACGCGGTCGGTGAGATGGGCGTAGGCGGCGAACAGGCACGAGTCCTTGTCACCGAACTCCGCCACGAACTCGGCGTCGGAGACCCCGGCGACCTCGCAGGCGCGCACAACCGCGGCCTCGCCGTAGCCCTTCTCGCCCAACTCGAACAGCATCGCCATCAGCAATGCCTCCCTTTGCGCTCCCTCCATCAGACCTCCTCGGCAGCTGGATTGGCACCTGGCCTCGATCGTCGGAGCGCCTCCCGTAACGGTGGCAACGCTACCACTGTCCGTATCCCTTGCTTACGGCCACTTTTCGACCCCCTGGTTCGTTCCCTGTACAAGTAGGTTTGCCCGCCGCGCCAGCCTCAGCGCCTCCGCCTGGCCGAGGAAAGGGACCATCGCTCCGTAGGTGAGCGGCGCCAGCAGCAGCGGCAGCTCCTCGACTCCCCCGCGCGCGATGGCGACCCGCACCACCGTCTCCGCCGAACCGAGCGCGGCGCGCGTGGCGCCGAGCGGCTGGGTGTCGACGGTCGAGTATTGGCGCAGCCGTTCCATCATCACCAGCAACGCCTGGGTCGCGGCCTCGTGGGCCTCGCGCACCCGCGGCGGCGCCATGTGCCGGGAGACGATGTAGGCCAGCTTCGCGTAGGAGGGGCGGGCGGCCATCAGCTCGAGGATCGCCAGCGCGCCGGCGAGGATGCTGTCGGCCTCGGCCAGGTCCTCCGAGTAGGCGCCCGACATCGCCGCGATCGTCTCGCCCATGACCACGTGCACCGCGGCCAGCAGGCACTCCTCCCTGTCCTCGCCGAACAACGCCTCGACTTCGGCGACCCCGACGTCCGCGCCGGCCGCGACGTCGGCGAGCGTGGTCGCCTCGTAGCCCCGCTCCGCGCAGAGGCGCGCCATCGCCTCCAGGATGCGGTCACGCTGGGAAGGGGCGAGGGCTTCGGGCGCTGGTGGCGCCGGGGTCAATGCCGCCCACCCGGCGGCGAGGCCGCCGCCGCTCGCCCAAGCCGCAGCGCCTCCGCCTGTCCCAGGAGCGGGGCGAGAGTGCCGTAGACCAGGGCGGGGAGCAGGCGCGGCAGCTGCGCCGCCCGCCCGGCGACCACCTCGCGCCTGACCAGTGCCTCGGCTCCGCCCAGCGCGGCCCGCGTCGCCGGCGCCGGCAGCGCCGCGCCGACCGCGGCCACGTGCGCCCGGCTGACCATCACCGAGATCAGATGCAGGCTGGCCTCATAGGTGAAGTGAAGGCGCTCGGTGCCTCCCTGCCGCGCCTCGACGCAGCCGAGGTACGCGGAGGCCGGCTGCCCGGCGATCAGCTCGAGCGCCGCCCGCAGCCCTGCCAGCTCCTGGTCCAGAGCGCCCGCGCTCCCGCGTCCGGCGGTTGCGGCTGTGGTGAGGACCTCCGAGGCGAGCTGGTTCAGGGCCGCGATCGCGCAGGCCTCCTTGTCGGCGAAGAGGAGGTCGAACGTCTCCCGGGCCACGCCCGCCCGCGCAAGCACCTGCTCGATCGAGGTCCCCTGGTAGCCGCTCTCGGCGCAGCACTCGGTCAGGGCCGCCAGGATGCGGTCGCGCTCACTGGGAGTGAGGACTTCGAGCCCCGGATCACGGATACCGCCGCCGGGGGGCTTGATCGAGCCAGCGTTCCCCGTTGCCATAAGGGCCGATGGTAGCGCCTAGCCAGCCAAACAGTTTGAGAAGGGCTAGGCACCGTGCTGTTCTAGGAAAGAATATGGTTTCGCAAGGCGGCGGGAGACGCCCCGGCAACCCAACCAGAGCGAGCTCGATGCGGAATCGAATTCTTTCCGAGGCGGAACTATGGCTTTGCCCAATTGGGCGGGTCCGCGACCGGCAGCTATCCTGCGCCGATGCCGAAGGCGCCAAAGGGGGTGGTGTCGCGAGCCCGACCGGGCGGCCACCAGCTGCGCCCGGAGGTGATCGTCCACCATCAGCGCCAGCGCATCCTCACCGGCGCCGCGAAGGCGATCGCCGCGAAGGGCTACCGAGAGACCTCGGTCGCGGACATCGTCAAGAGCGCGGCGATCGCCCGCGCCCGCTTCTACGAGAACTTCTCCTCCAAGGAGGACTGCTTCCTCGCCCTCTACGACGCCACCGCCGAGGCGACCCTGAGCGTCGTCGCCGAGGCCTGCGCGACGGCGGAGGGCGAGTTCTCCGACCGGGTCGAGGTCGGCCTCGACGCCCTGCTCGCGTACTTCGCCGCGGACCCGGACCTTGCCCGTGCCTTCATCGTCGAGGGCCCGGCGGTGGGGGCGCCGATCAACGAGCGCTTCGAGCGCCTGATCGCCGACTTCGCGGCGATGCTGCGCAAGGGACGTCCGCGAGAGGCCGCCACCGAGCTGCCGGAGACGGTCGAGGAGACGGTCGTCGGCGGGCTCTACTGGTTGCTCTACTACGCGCTGCTCGACAACCGTCCGAAACGGATCCAGAAGCTGCTGCCCCAGCTGACGGAGTTCTCGCTGATCCCCTTCTCGGGCGGCGAGGCCACCCCGGCTCTCTCCTAGCTCTCTCAGGCGGCCGGCGCCGGTGAGCCGGCCCTGGCCCGGGGGTCGGATCGAGCCGGCCGAGGAGCGACGAAGGCTGCTCGTCGCCTTCGTCGAGCTCGTCGCCGAGGGTGGCATCGACGCGGCCGATCGCGGCTCGGTCTGTGCCCGTGCCGGCCTCGGGCGACGCGCCTTCGAACGCCACTTCGTGGATCGTCCCACCTGCTTCGACGCCGCCTGGGACTGGCTCAAGCTCGAGTACCTGGGACGGCTCGAGGCGGCGCTCGCCCCTCACGAGGGTTGGCGCCAGCGGCTGCGAGCGGGCGCGGGGGAGACGCTGCGATTGGTCGGGGAGCATCCCCAGCAGGCGCGCTTCCTGGCGGTCGAGTCGCTTGCCCTCGAAGCCGGTCGTTCCCGCCAGCGGGCGCTGGGGGATCGCATAGCCCAGCGGCTGGACGGCTTCCGCGCCGAGCTCGTGGATCCGAGCGGGCCACCCGCGGCGACCTCCAGCTGGGTCGTCGGCCTCTTCTTCGACCGCATCTACCGGTGCCTCTCGGCCGGCGAAGAGCAGGCCCTTCCCGCGCAGCTGCCGCAGTTGCTGTTCCTCGCGGTCAGCGCGTACTCGGGGACAGAGGCGGGCCTCGAGGAGCTGCGCGCGCCCCCGCCCTAGCCGCACACAGTTCTAGAATGCTTTTCCAGTGTTGAGCAAGCCGCCAGGGGATAGTCCAGACCATCCGGACGAGTTGGCCCAGCTCCCCCACGGCCGTCACGGCCTGCCGCAGGAGTTCGTCGAGCACAACCAGCGCGAACGCCTGATCGCGGCCTTCACCGAACTGGTCGGCGAGGTCGGCTACAACGAGGTGACGATCAGCGCCACCACCGCCGGCGCCGCCGTCTCCAGCCGCACCTTCTACACCTTCTTCGCGACGATCGAGGAGTGCTTCCTCGGCGCCTTCGAGGTCGCCCTCGAGCGCCTCGGGCCGCCGCTGCTCGAAGCCTTCGAGTCCGAGGACGAGTGGCCGCGCGGGGTCCGAGCCGGCCTGGCGCAGGGGCTCTCCCTGCTCTCCTCCGACCCCGCCACAGCTCGTCTGCTCACCGCCGAGCCCTTCGTCGCCGGCTCCGCCGTCGCCGAGCGTTACAAAACCGCGCTGGAAGCGGTCACCCCCTACCTGCGCGCCGGGCGCAAGCTGCGCGCGCCGGGCGCTCCCGAGCTCCCGGAGAGCACCGAGCGCGGCCTGCTGGGGGCGATCAACGGGCTCGTCGCCCGCAAGGTCAACGCGGGCGGCGCCAGCGATCTGCTTGACCTCCTGCCCGACCTTACCCAGTTCGTCCTCACGCCTTACCTCGGTGCCGCGGCCGCCCGCGAGCTCGCCACCGAAACCATGGCTCATCCTTGACAAGTACGCGTCCTCTCATGTACGGTACCGGCGTCTTCTCGGGATAGAAGACGCGCAGGGGGCCTGCCAGGGGCAGTCCCGCACCGAAGCAGGGGCCACCAGGGGGCCTCCGGGACAAGGAGAGACGTACGTTGAGAAGCCACGCGAGGGTTCTTCTGGCAGTCGCAGCTCTGGCGGCTCTTGCTGCCCTAACCGCCATCCCCACTGCCGCGATCGCGGGCCCGCCGACGATCTCGCCTGACCCCGTCGCCGACCCGGCGATCAGCAAAGCCCACCTCACCGGCACCGTGACGATCGACGGCGAAGGGGACGGCGGCTCCCTCACCTGGGTCATGTTCCAGTACTGCCGCCCCCAGAGCCCCGGCGAATGCACCGAGACGACGGGCTCCTGGGAACTCGGTCCTGAACAGTTCACCAAACAGTTCCCGGCCGGGACCAGCGCCGAAGCCCACGAGGAAGACCTCACCGGGCTGAAAGCCAACACCGAATACGTGGTCCGCATGATCGCCTACCCCGAAGCCGGCGGGGAATTCTTCTCGCCCGAAGGCGGCTACCAGGCCTTCACCACCGACCCGGCGCCGACCGCCCCGGTGCCGACCCTCACGACGGCGACCCCCGGCTACGTCTCGATCCACCTCGAGGGCTCCGTCGATCCCGAAGGCGGCAACGACAACGGCGGCGAGCCGCTGCCGATCCACTGGGCCTTCGAGGTCTCCACCAGCGGCGACCCCGGGACCTGGTCTGCCAACGGCGCCGAAGGCGACATCACCGGCGCCGAAGCCGGCGAAAGCAACCCGATCGCGATCTCCAGCGACCTCGGCAGCCTCGCGCCCGGGACCACCTACTTCTACCGCCTTCGCGTCACCTACGGCGGCCTCGAGGTAATCGAGGGCGGCGGCTCGTCGGTCGAAACCTCGCCGGTCGCCAAACCGGCGATCGTGTTCGACCCGGTCTCAGCGATCACCGGCGACAGCGCCCACCTCTCCGGCGAAGTCGACCCGGGGGGCTCAGACCCCGCCTTCACGACCAACTGCCGCTTCGAGTACATCCGCGACATCGACTACCAACCGCGCAACGAGGTGCGGCAGGTGAAACTGCTGGGCAGCAGCGGGACCCGCGTCTGGTACTACAGGAACGGAGCGGAACAGACCCCGCCGCTCCCCTACAACGTCTCCGCGCCCGTCCTGCAGGCGGCGCTCGAGGCGCTTCCCGAAATCGGAACGGGCAACATCTCGGTCAGCGGAGGGCCGGGAGACGCGACCGGCTCGACCCCCTACATCTTCACCTTCACCGGCGCTTTCGCGGGCACCGACATGTGGCAGTCCATCACCGTGGACAGCCCCTCGACCGACACCACCCTGGTCGAGGGCTACCCCGGCGGGTATGACTACGGGACCCCCATCCCCTGCGACCCGGCAACGCTCGAAGGCTCAGGCAGCCAGGAGGTCGAGGCCGACCTCGCGGACCTCCAGCCGAACACGCTCTATCACGTGCGCTTGGTCGCCAACAATGCCGCCGGCGCCTCGATCGAGCAGAGCACCTTCACCACCGCCGCGGTGCCGCCCACCGTGGCCGCGGCCACGGTGGGCGCCGTGAGTGACACCGCCGCCCGCCTCACCGCAAGCGTCGACGCCAACAACTCCCCGACCGACGTCAGCTTCGAATACGCGACTGAGGCGGACTTCTCCGACGCCCTCACCGCCCCGAGCGGCGAGGGGACCGAGCTCTCGGGCAACGGTGAGCTCGCTTTCGCCGACCTCACCGGCCTCGAGCCCGACACCGAGTACTTCTGGCGGGTCGGCGCCGAGAACCCTGAGGGCACCGACGCCGACGTCGCCGAGGTGCCCTTCAAGACCTGGCCGGCAGCCGGCCCCGATCAGGGTGGGGTCGGCGTAGAAGGCCGGCGCCAGATCGAGCTGATCAGCGACCCGAAGGCGTCGAACGCCGTCAACCGGGCGGCGCTGTCTGCCTCCGGCGACCGCGTCCTCTACACCGTGCTTGCAGGCTCGGACCAGGCCAGCTACAGCGACCAAGGGGAAATGCTCGCCGATCGCACCGCGACTGGTTGGAAGATCCGCAACGCGCTTCCGCCCGCCAGCGCCTTTCAGCAGGACAACGCCAAGATCCAAGGCTACTCGGCGGACTTCACCCGGTTTGCCGTCAGAGCAACGTCTCACTTCCCAGCGTCAGGCCCCGGAACGGTCGACACCGGGCTGTGGGAACCCGACACCGGCAAACTCACGCGCTGGGCCTCGGGGACGCCTCAGGACGCAAACGCCAGCTCCACGATGATCTTCCCGGAGAGTGGAAACCGGCTGCTGTGGGACTTCGAAGCCACCTCGGGCGATCAAATGTTGCTCTATGAACTCGCCGGCGAGAATCCGGTCGAGGTCAGCCTGCTGCCGGATGAAAGCTCCCCTCCCTGCGGAGTCGGGAGTATTGCCTTCGGACACATCATCACCAACAACGCAATCGGGACGCAGAACTGGATCTCCGAAGACGGCGAACGGTTCGTCTTCCAGACTCCCACGGGCAACGACTGCGGCGCCCCGCAACAGCTCTACATGCGCGAAGGAGGCGTCGACGGCACAACGATCCGGATCTCCCCGCCAGCGGTGGCGGGGCCCGAGCAGGGGGCTAAGTTCATCCAGGCGACGCCGGACATGTCGGTGATCTTCTTCTTGACGGCGGCCCGGATTGACCCAGTCGACCTCAACCAGACCAACGACCTCTACCGCTACACGGTCGGAGGCGCCGCCGAGTGCGTCACCTGCGTGGTTCCGCAGGCAGACATCAACTCGAATATCCACCCCGCCAGCGAAAGCACGCTCGCGGTGTCAGAAAACGGCGAGCGCGCCTACTTCGCCTCCGAACGTGTATTGGCGCCGGCGGCGGCGGGAGTGAATGGCCTCAAGGTGTATGTGTGGAGGGACGAATCGCCCGATTCAATCGGCTACGTAGCGCCGTTTCCTGGCTCGTGGTCATTTAAGACGACGTCGTCTTCCTTTTCCTCCGCGACGACGCCGAACGGACGGGTTCTCCTCTTTCACTCCAGCTTGAAAAGCATGGATCAGCTCACCGCGAGCACCAATGGCGGAGTTGAGCAGGCGTACCGCTACGATGACCGCAGCCGCAGCCTCACCTGTCTCTCCTGCCCGTCAGCCACTGGGCTCGCAGTCGGGATGAGGACTGCCATCGGATCGCCAGCCCTCTTCTCGCTTGCTCGCGGCTCGACGCTCACTCCGGCCGGAGACACCTACTTCTTCGAGACCAAGCAGGCATTGGTCGACGAGGACCTCAACAACAACAGGGAGGACCTCTACGAGTGGCGGCGCGGCCAGCTCGCCCTGATTACCCGCGGCGCGGCCTTTTCCGCGCCCGTGCAGTTCAACGAGGAAGTCGCTCCCTTCGCGACGACCGCGGATGCGGGAACGGTCCTGTTCAAGTCTGTGGAGAATCAGGTCTCCGGCCTGGCCCCCCGCTCGAGCAGGCTCTACGTCGCCCGCGTCGGCGGCGGCTTCCCGACCGTCACCCCGCCGACCCCCTGCACGGGGGAAGGCTGCCGCTCGGCGCCCACCCCGAAACCGGCCGACAGCGGCCCGATCACGCCCAACTTCTCGGGCCCCGGCAACACCAAGACGCAGCCGAAGTGCCCCAAGGGCAAGGTCAGAAAGAACGGCCGCTGCGTGAAGAAGAAGGGGAAGGGGTCCGGCAAGCAGGGCTCCAAGTCCAAGGGCAAGTCCAAGAACCGAATCAACCGCAGCCTGGAGGGTGGCAAATGAACTCCGTCGCTAAAGCCCTACAGCGTCCGCTACTCGTCTTGGCGCTGGCGCTTGGCATCGGTGCAAGCACCGCCGCAAGCGCATCTGCCGACGTGATCTGGGACATCCAGGCCACCCACGGCCCGACCGTGATGCAGCCCGGCGAGAAGGCCGAATTCGTCTTCTTCGTCCACAACCTCGGCGACGAAGCGGCCGACGAGGTGACGATGCAGATCGAGCTGCCGCCGGGGGCGACCACGCGGATGAAGCCGAAGGTCGAATACTACGTTCCCGAAGGCCCCGAATCGAGCTGGTTCGCAAGTGGTGAAGGCTCCACCTGGGAGTGCGGCACCCCCGCCGCGGGGCAGTCCAGCCTCACCTGCACGGCCCCGAACATCCTGCCGGTCAGAGCCGGCGCCCCGCATCTCGGCCGCCTGGCCGTGTGGGTCGACATCCCGCCGAGCGCCACCGGCACCCTGGAGGCGACGGCCACCGTGACCGGCGGCGGCGCCCAGGCGGTCCACGTCGAGCGCGCGCAGGTCGGCCCGGCCCCGGACCGCTTCGGCATCGACCCGGCGTCGTTCAAAGCCGACGCCTTCGACGCCGACGGGCAGCCCGCCCGTCAGGCGGGGTCCCGGCCCTTCCGCGCGCACTCGACCTTCAGCTTCTTGCAGCGCAACGTTGCCTCTCGTTTCGGCAGCGTGCTCGACCACTCGAAGCCGTTCGGGAATCCGCGCGACGTCGAAGTGCGGCTGCCGCGCGGTTTCGTCGGCAACCCGCAGGTCGTGGTCACGTGCACCCCGTTCGGACTGGATGTCTACGGAGGGGCGTACTGCCCGGCGGAGAGCCAGGTCGGCAACGCCGAGGTGATGATCGGGTCCGCGTTCTACGCGGAAGGAGCGTCCGACGCGCTCTTCCCGTCGGACATCCAGCCCGTCTACAACATGCCTACCCCGAAGGGAGTGCTGGCGCGCTTCGCCTTCGCCCTCGCCGGCCGCCCCACCTACATCGACGCGGTGCTCGACCCGACCGACTACTCGGTCATCGCCCAGGTGAAGAACATCCCCTCGACCGTCCCGGTCTACTTTCAGCAGCTGAACCTCTGGGGCGTGCCCGGGGACCCGGTCCACGACAGCGAGCGCTACAGCCCCGAGACCCGGTGGGGCTCGCCCTTCAACCTTCCGGTTAAGCCCTTCCTCTCGCTGCCGACCGAGTGCAACGTCGCCGACACGACCGACCTGGTGACGCTGACCTCCTATGCGAACCGGGAGACCAACGTCGCCGAAGGCCTGAAATCCGAGCCCGCGACCCTGCACGGCTGCGACCAGCTCGACTTCGACCCGACGGTCGAGGTCAAACCCTCGACCAACGTCGCCGACGCCCCTGCCGGCCTGGAATTCGACCTCCACATCCCCCAGAACGAAGACCCCGAGGGTCGCGCCACCGCGCACCTCAAAGACGCCGTGGTCACGCTGCCGGCGGGCATGACCGTCAACCCGCCGTCGGCCGACGGCCTCGGCGCCTGCTCGCTGGAGCAGATCGGGTTGGGGACCAACGACCCGGTCGCCTGCCCGGAGAGCTCCAAGCTCGGCACCGTTGAAGCTTCCTCGCCCCCGGTCGACCATCCGCTTCCCGGATCGGTCTACCTGGCCGAGCAGAACCGCAACCCGTTCAACTCCCTGATCGCGATGTACCTGGTGATCGAGGACCCGGAGACCGGCCTGCTGGTAAAGCTCCCCGGCCGCGCGGACCTCGACCCCACCACGGGTCAGATCACCGCCACCTTCAAGAACAACCCCCAGCTGCCGGTCGAAGACCTGGCGCTGAAGTTCTTCGAGGGACCGAGGGCCGCCCTGAAGACCCCCACGACCTGCGGCAACCACACCACCCAGGCCACCTTCACCCCATGGTCATCGCCCGAAGGAGCCGACGCCACCGAGCAGAGCACCTTCAGCCTCACCCAGGGCCCGGCCGGAGGCGCCTGCCTGCCGGCGGGAGCCCAGGCCCCCAACGCCCCGGCCTTCAGCGCCGGCACCGCCGACCCCACCGCGAAGGCCTACACCCCGTTCAGCCTCAAACTGACCCGGGCCGACGGCACCCAGCAGCTGCAGGGCATCGACACCCTGCTGCCCGAAGGGCTGACCGGCAAGCTCGCCGGCATCCCCTACTGCTCGGAGGCCTCCCTGGCCGCCGCCCAGGCCAAGCAGGGCAAAGCCGAGCAGGCCGTCCCGAGCTGTCCCCTCGCCAGCAAGGTCGGCATCGTCAACGTCGGCGCCGGAGCGGGCAGCACCCCGCTCTACGTCCAGGGCCAGGCCTACCTCGCCGGCCCCTACAAAGGCGCCCCGCTCAGCCTGGCGATCGTCACCCCGGCGGTGGCGGGCCCCTTCGACCTCGGCACCGTCGTGGTCAGGACCGCGCTCCACGTCGACCCGGCGACCGCTCAGATCCACGCGGTGAGCGACCCCTTCCCGCGGATCCTCGAGGGGGTCCCGCTGAACATCCGCTCGATCGCCCTGCGGATGGACCGGCCCGATTTCACCCTCAACCCGACCAGCTGCGACCCGATGGCGATCACCGGCTCGGCGCTCTCGGTCTTCAACCAGCTCACGCCACTCTCCGAGCGCTTCCAGGTGGGTGAGTGCAGCAAGCTGAAGTTCAAGCCGAAGCTGAGCTTGCGCCTCAAGGGCAAGACCAAGCGCACCGGGCACCCGGCGCTGACCGCGGTGCTGACCCAGCCGCAGGGCGGCCAGGCCAACATCGACCGCGTCTCGGTCGTCCTGCCGCGCGCCCAGTTCATCGACCAGGGCCGGATCGGCGAAGTCTGCACGCGCGATCAGTTCGCGGCCAGGGCCTGCCCGGCGAAGTCGATCCTCGGCACGGCGACCGCCTACACGCCGCTGCTCGACCGGCCCCTGACGGGGACCGTCTACCTGCGCGCCAACGGCGGCGCGCGCGAACTGCCCGACATGGTCGCCGCCCTGCGCGGGCAGATCAACGTCGACCTGGTCGGCTACGTCGACGCGGTGGTCACGCCCGGCACCGAAATATCTCGGATCCGCAACACCTTCGCGATCGTCCCCGACGCGCCGGTGAGCAAATTCGTCCTGAGGCTGAACGCGGGCAAAAAAGCCCTGCTTGAAAACAGCCGCAACCTTTGCAAATCCACCCAGGAGGCGACCGTCAGGATGCTCGGCCAGAACGGCAAGGCCTACGACTTCTCGCCGTCGGTGGAGAACGACTGCGCGAAGAAGCCGAAGAACGGCAAGGGCGGCAAAGGCAAACGGGGCTGAGTTGAACCGACCGGGCCAGCTCGCCGGAGCGCTTGCCGCGGCGGCGAGCGCGCTGGCGCTGGCGGCATCGCCGGCATTCGGCCTTTCGGCCGACCGCGGCTGGGAGATGGTCAGCCCGGTCGACAAGAACGGCGGCAGCATCGAGGGGCCGGAAGCGAACCTCGGCGGCGGCGTCTTCCAGGCCGCCGCGCAGGGCGGCGCCGTCACCTACACCTCCGGGGCCTCGTTCGCCGCGCCCCAGGGCTCGCCCGGCCCCAACCAGTACCTCGCCCTCCGCACGGGCGAGGGCTGGAGCACCGAGAACGTCACCCTGCCGCTCTACTCCGGCTCCTACCCAAACGGGTCCGACCCGGGGGTTCCCTACCAGCTCTTCTCCTCTGACCTGGCAACCGGCCTGGTCACCAACGGCAAACGCTGTCGCGCCACCGGCAGCGCCTGTCCGGTCGCCAACCCGCCACTGCCGGGCTCGGGCGCGCCGGCGGGCTATCGGAACTACTACCTGCGCGCCAACGCAACCGGTGCCGCGCAGGCACTCTTGACCACCGCTGGGATCGCCGGGCTCGGTCTCGGACCCGACGAGTTCGAGGTCGCGGTCGCGGGCGCCACCTCCGACCTCGGCCAGGTCGTGCTCTCGAGCTGCGCGGCGATCACCGCGAACGCGACCGAGGTGCCGGGGGTCGGGGGCGAATGCGACCCCGAAGAGCAGAACCTCTACCGCTGGGCGGGCGGCACCCTCTCCCTGGTCAACCTGATGCCGGGAGAGGGCGAGGGCACGCCGGGCGCCGAGCTCGCCGCGGCGAGCGGGGCGATCGCGAACGACGGAAGCCGGGTCTACTGGAGCGACGGCGACGCCCTCTACCTGCGCGAAGGCGGCCAGAGCTTCGCGGTCGACGGGACGATCGGCGGCGGCGCGGGCTTCGAGGGCGCGGCCGCCGACGGCTCGCTCGCCTACCTGACCAAAGGCGGGCATCTCTACCGCTACGACGCCGTGACCAAGGCGCTGACCGATCTCACTCCTTCGGGCGGGGTAGAGGGCGTGCTCGGAAGCTCAGCCACCGGCACCCGCGTCTACTACCTGGACGCCACCGGCCTCATCCTCCGTGACGGCGCGGTGACGACCAAAGTCGCCGACGCCGCCGACGCCGCCAACTATCCGCCGGCCACGGGCACGGCCCGGGTCAGCGCCGACGGCAGCCGCCTCGCGTTCGTCGCCTCCGAGCAGATCGGCGCGTTCGACAACGACGGGAGGGCGGAGGTCTACCTCTTCTCGGTCGCCGGACCGACGCTCACCTGCGCCTCCTGCAACTCGACCGGTAAACCCCCGCTGGGCCCCGCCTCGATGCCGGGTGCGATCCGCAACGGCACGGCGATCCAGACCTACAAGCCACGCAACCTCGTCGCCGGCGGCAGCCGCCTCTACTTCGACACCTTCGACGCGCTGGTGCCGCAGGACACCAACAAAGATCGCGACGTCTACCAGTGGGAGGCGGGGGGCACCGGGACCTGCGTCAAACCAGGCGGCTGCGTCAGCCTGATCTCCAGCGGCCGCTCCGAAGACGGCGCCCGCTTCGTTGACGCCTCGGCCGACGGCACGGACGTCTTCTTCACCACCGACGGCTCGCTGGTGCCGGGCGACTCGGGCGCGGTCGACCTCTACGACGCCAGGGTGGGAGGGGGCTTCCCGCTGCCCCCGGTAGTGATCCCCTGCAACGGCGACGCCTGCCAGCCGCTGCCGCCCGAACCCGAAGACCCGACGCCCGGGACGCTGCTGAGCAAGCCGCAGGGCAATCCGCCGCTCACCTTCCCGAAGGAACGACGCAAGAAGAAGCCCGGCAAGAAGAAGCCCGGCAAGAAGGGCAAGGGGAAGCAGCGCGGGGGTCGACGGTGAGGCGCGCTCAAGCCTCGGCTAGCAGTTGCTCGCACCAGGCGAGCGCGCAACCGGTCAAGGATCGAGGGCCCTGGGCTGGGATGCTGGCCTCGCTTGCCATCGCCTCGCTCGCAATGGCCGTGCTCGCGATTTCTCCCGCCGCCGCCGGGGCGGCGTTCGGCTTCCTGCCGGGGTCCGCGGGCTTCCAGGCGGTTCCGAGCGTCGAGGGCGGCGAACGGGCGGAGCTCGCCGGATCGCACCCGTTCGCGCTGACCACGGAGGTGAACTTCAAGCTCGCGCCCGAATCGCCGTCGGAGCCAGGCGTGCAGTTCACCGACGGCGACCTGCGGGACCTGACGATCGACCTGCCGCCGGGCCTGATCGAAAACCCGAGCGTGGTCCCCCGGTGCACTCCGGCGCAGTTCCAGGCTCCGCGGAGCTCCCCGTTCGAAGCGAGCCTCTCCGGCGAGAGCTGCCCGGACAAGACCCAGATCGGCACGATCGAGATCCGCTCCTCGTTCGAGGGCGGGACCGCCAGGACCTTCGGAGTCTTCAACCTGGAGCCGCCGCCGGGCTTCCCCTCGCGCTTCGGCGCCAGCCCGCACGGGACGCCGGTCGTGATCACCCCGCGGATCCGCGAAACCGGCTCCGAGTTCGGGCTCAGCCTCGAGCTGAGGAACTTCCCCCAGCGCTTCGACACCTACGGCTTCACGCTGAGGCTCTGGGGGACCCCGTGGAGCGTCGCCCACGACGGGCAGCGAGGTAACTGCCTGAACCAGCGGGAGCCGAGCTTCCCGAACGCCAAATGCTCGGTCGGCCAGCCGCGCTTCAATCTGCGCCAGGCGTATCTGACCCTGCCCTCCTCCTGTGACGGACCGCTGAGCTTCGGGGTCAGCGCGACGTCCTGGCAGCAGCCGGGGACGGTGCGGGCGGAGTCCGCGGGGCCGCCGCTGAGCGCCTGCGAGACGCTGCCCTTCGGCCCGGCGCCGCTCGCCCGCCTCAACACCGACCGCGCCGGCTCGCCCTCGGGCTTCGACTTCACCCTGCAGGGCGACACCGAGGGCCTCACGGAACCGGCGCAGCGGGCTGCCTCCCCCGTTAAGAAGGCGGTGGTGATGATGCCGGCGGGGATCACGATCAATCCCTCGATCGGGGCGGGGCTCGGCACCTGCTCGCCGGCGCAGTTCGCGGCCGAGACGCTCACCTCAGCGCCGGGGGCGGGGTGTCCGAACGCTGCCAAGATCGGCGAGCTGACGGTCAAAAGCCCGCTCTTCGAAGGCGAAGTCAAAGGCGGCCTCTTCCTCGCCCAACCCGACGACCCCGACAGTCCCGGGCCCGAGAACCCCTTCGACTCGATGATCGCGCTCTATCTCGTCGCCAAGTCGCCTGAGCGCGGGGTGATGGTGCGGCTGGCCGGGAAGACCGTCGCCGACCCGGCCAGCGGCCAGCTCACCACCACCTTCGACGGCCTCCCGCAACTGCCCTACACCACCTTCAACGTCAACTTCCGCGACGGCCAGCGCACCCCCCTCGCCACCCCGGCTACCTGCGGCCACTACGCGACCGAGATCCGGCTCAGCCCCTGGCTGGAGCCGGCCGAGGTCGCGACCTACAGCACCCCGTTCGAGCTCGACGCCGGGATCGGCGGGGGGCCCTGTCCGGCCGGCACGCCGCCGTTTCACCCGGGAGCCGTCAACGGCACGATCAACCGCGCCGCCGGTGCCTACACCTCTTTCTACATGCGCCTCTCGCGAACCGACGCCGAGCAGGAGATCACCTCCTACTCGGCGCTCTTCCCGCCGGGCCTGCTCGGCAGGCTGAAAGGCGTTCCCTACTGCCCGGAGGCGGCGATCGAGACGGCGAAACGAAACACCGGCATCGCCGAGCGGCGCGACCCGTCCTGCCCGGCCGCCTCGCTGATCGGGCGCACCCACTCGGGCTACGGCCTCAGCTCGGTGCTCGCCTACGCGCCCGGCAACCTCTACCTCGCGGGACCCTACGGCGGCTCGCCCTTCTCGATCGTCGCGATCAACGCCGCCCTCGTCGGTCCCTTCGACCTGGGCGTCGTCACGGTCCGCTCGGCGATCCGGATCGACCGCCGCACCGCCCAGGTCTCGGTCGACTCCTCCGACTCGGACCCGATCCCCCACATCCTCGACGGCATTCCGCTGCACCTGCGCGACGTGCGGGTCTATCTCGACCGCCCGAACTTCATGCTCAACCCGACCTCCTGCGACCCGTTCGCGGCGGTCTCGTCGATGAACGGATCCGGTGCCGATTTCGCCTCGAGCGCCGACGACGTCACCGTCGCGGTGCCGAGCCTCTTCCAGGTCTCGAGCTGCTCGGACCTCCAGTTCAAGCCGCGGATGCGGTTCACGCTCCGAGGCGGAAATCGGCGCGGGCAGTACCCGAAGCTGCAGGCGGTGGTGCGGCCACGGCCAGGGAACGCCAACATCGGCTACGCCTCGGTGCTGCTGCCCCCGAGCCTGTTCCTCGCCCAGGAGCACATCGACACGATCTGCACCCGGCGCCAGTTCGAGCTCGCGAACTGCCCGCCCGGCTCCCGTTACGGCTACGCGAAAGCGGTGACGCCGCTGCTTGGTCAGCCGCTGCAGGGGCCGGTGTACCTGCGGGCATCCGACAACCTGCTCCCGGACCTCGTCGCCGACCTCTCCGGCGCGGGGGTGCGGATCGAGGTGGGGGGGAGGATCGACTCCGTCCGGGGCGGCATGCGCGCGACCTTCTCGGTCCTCCCCGACGCCCCGGTGACCAAGTTCACGATGAACCTGAGGGGCGGCAAGAAAGGACTGCTGGCGATCTCCGACAACCTCTGCAAGGTCGAGGCGGTCGTGAACTCGCGGATGGGCGGTCAGAACAACATCGGCACGATCGTGCGCTCGCCGATCGAGGTCGAATGCCCGAAGCAGGGTAACGGGGGACGGGGGGGACGGCGATGAGGTCGAGGGCATTGCGCGTTTGCGTCGGCGCCCTCGCGGCGATGGCGATGGCCTGGGCCCCGGCAGTCACTCAGGCCGCGCCCTACCCGTTTCTGAAAGTGGCCGCGACGGGTACGCCCGGGAGCTCGGTCAGCCAACCCTTCGACGACGCCTGCGGGCTCGCCGTCGATGAGAGCGCACGCCTCTTCGTCTCGGACTACCACCACGGCCTCGTCGCAAGGTTCGGGACCGAACTGTTCCCCCCTCCTCCGTCGGAACCCGAGCTCGTCGTTCCCTATCAGTCCAAATTCGTCTCGACGGAACAGGAAAACTCCCCCTGTGCGATCGCCGCCGACTCCTCCGGAGACGTCTTCGCGGCCAACTTCCACCAGGGCGTGGTCCGCTACCCGGCCGCCGGCGCTCCGCAGGCGATCGCGCCCGGCCACGCCACCGGTCTCGCCGTCGACAGGGCCACCGGCACTCTCTACGTCACCTACCGTGACCACGTCGCCGCCTACAGCGCGCCGGTCACCCCCCTGAGTGTGCCCATCTCGATTGGCCTGGGCTCCCTCGGCGACGCCTATGGCGCCGCCGTCTCCGGCTTCGCCGCCACCGCGGGCTATCTCTACGTCGCCGACGCCACCGATGACACCGTCAAGGTCTTCGACCCCGCCGCCGACCCGGTCAACCCAGTGGCCACGATCGACGGCGCCGCGACGCCCCCGGGCGAGTTCCGTGAGCTCGCCGATGCGAGCCTGGCGGTCGACGACAACAGCGGCGACATCTTCGTTCTCGACAATCTCCAGCCCGGATTCGAGCACCCGGCCGCGGCGGTCTACGGTTTCAGGTCGAACGGCGGGTACCTCGGCCGATTGCCCAAAGGAATCGTCCACGGTGGCCCGTCGGGGTTGGCGATCGACAACTCCGCCGCCGACACCCGGGGCCTGATCTACGTCACCTCGGGCAACGAGATCGTGCTCAACCCGAGCACGCAGCAGGACGAGGGCTCGCAGGTCTACGCCTTCTGTCCGAGGATCCCGGCTTCGGTCGCCCTCGCGCTCGCCTGTCCCGATCCGACTCCAGCCCTGCCGCTCGAGGTGATCCGCGCCGGGAATGGCGCAGGTTCCGTGACTGGCACCGGTGCCCAGATCCAGTGCGGCGTGCTCTGCGCGACCGAAGCGGACCAGGGGGCGATCGTGACCCTGGTCGCCACCCCGAAACCGCACTCGGCCTTCTCTGGCTGGACGGTGACGGGGGGCAGCTCCAGTTGTGGGACGGCGCCGATCTGCAAACTGACGCTCAGCTCCGCGGCGCAGGTCACCGCAACCTTTGCCGCGATTCCGCAGCGGCAGCTGACGGTGACGACGACCGGCTCCGGCTCCCTGACCAGCTCCCCGGTCGGGCTCGACTGTGGAGCCACCTGCGTCGCCGGGTTCGACCAGGGCACCGTCGTCACGCTTCATCCCGAACCGGGGCCGGGAGCGGAATTCACCGGCTGGTCCGGTGCGTGCGGTGGCACCGGCGTCTGCAAAGTCGCCCTCTCAGCCGACGCCAGCGTCGGGGCCTTCTTCAAGCCGATCGAGCGCGTCGCCCCGATCCCTCCCGGAGAGAGCCTGCGGGTCCTCGCGATCTCGGTCGGCGGAGAAGGCGCCGGCACGATCACCTCCGACCCGGCGGGGATCGAGTGTGGTACCCCTTGCTCGGTTGCCTACCCGCCGGGCCAGACCGTCACTCTGAGCGCCACCCCTAACCCGGAATCGCGGTTCGTGGGCTGGTCGGGCTGCGATCTGGTCGCGGCCGGCCGCTGCACCGTGACGCTTGCCACCTCTCGAACTGTCGGTGCCGCCTTCGCCGAGGCGAAGCCAAGGAAGACGAAGCCGTGTCGCAAGAAGCAGAGCGGCAAGAACCGCAAGGGGTCGAAGTGCAAGGGCGCCAGGAACGGGAAGGCAGCCGGGAAGGGCAGGGGACGGCGATGAGGCGCCTGGCCACCACCGGGTGCCTGCTCGTCTTCGCACTCGCGGCGCTCGCCCAGGCCGAGATAGTCCAGCGCGGCAACTTGCGGATCGCCGTCGACGGCCAGATCTCCCCGGAGAGGCTGCCGCGCGAGGGCTCGGCCCCGGTGCGGGTCTCGGTCTTCGCCGAGATCGCCTCGACCAAGAAGGGGACGAGCCCGCCGCAGCTGCGTCAGATCTCGATTGAGATCAACCGCCACGGCAAGCTCGACTCGACCGGGATGCCGGTCTGCGAGCTGATCGACATCCAGCCCGCGACCACGGCGAAAGCGCTCGCCGCCTGCCGCGGCTCGCTGGTCGGCGAAGGGCGCTTCTCGGCCGAAGTCGCGCTATCGCGTCAGGCCGCGTTTCCATCGCAGGGGAAGATGCTCGCCTTCAACGGCACCTACGAGGGGAAGCCGGCGATCCTCGCCCATGTCTTCGGCGAGAAGCCGGTGCCGACCTCGTTCACGCTGCCGTTCGTGATCGGCCGCTCGAGGGGTACGTTCGGGACCAGCCTGACCGCGACCCTGCCGACCTCCGACAACAACATCGTCACCGGGATCGAGCTGAACCTGCAGCGCAGCTACAGCTATCGCGGCAAGCGCCGAAGCTTCGCCTCAGCCGGCTGCCCGGCGCCGCAGGGGCTGAACCGCGCGCCCTTCCCCTTCGCCCGGGCGAGCTTCGCCTTCGTCGGCGGCAAGCGAGTGAGCGAGACCCTGGTCCGAAGCTGCAAAGTGAGATGAAGGAGAACGGAATGAGAAGAACGATTGCCCTGGCGACCGTGGTGGGCCTCGCCCTCGCACTGTCGGCCGTAGGCGCCGGCGCGGAAACGTCGCCCACCCGCGATGAATACAGGGCAGCGGCCGAGCCGATCTGCAAGGCCAACACGAAGGCCAACGAACGGATCTTCAGCGGCGTGCGCCAGCAGGTGCGCGAAGACAAGCTGAGGCCCGCGGCGGCGAAGTTCGAAAAGGCGGCCAAGGCGCTGACCAAGGCTCGCCGCCAACTCCTCGTCCTGCCTCAGCCGAGCGCCGACAAGACGCGTCTGATCAACTGGTTCGGCTACATGAAGGAGGAGGTCGAACTGTTCAAGCGG
>JAWVEZ010000107.1:0-40444 GCA_033856455.1 Solirubrobacterales bacterium
AAGCCGCCGCTCGCCCCACAAAAAAACTAAGCGAAAGGGGCACCCCGACCCCTCAGCCACCGACTCCGAACTTCGGCGTCTACTCGATGGTCGCGAGGGTGTCGCCGGAGTTGACGGCGTCCCCCTCTTTGACGTTCAAGGAAGTCACTTTGCCGGCGCGATGGGCGGTGATCTCGTTCTCCATCTTCATCGCCTCGATCACGCAGACCAGGTCGCCCTCGGCGACCTCGGCGCCCTGCTCGACGACGACTTTGAAGATCGTGCCCTGCAGCGGGGCCGGCAGCGTCTCGCTCGAGGAGCTGGCGCCGCCGCCGGACTTGCGCTCGCGCTTCGGCGGCTTCTTGCCGCCCGCGGCGGCCGGAGCGGCGCCACCGGCGACCGCCTCGCCGATCACCTTGACGTCGAAGAGCTTGCCGGAGACCTCGACCTTGTAGTCCCGGGTGACCATCTCGCCGCCGTCCTCGGAAGGCTCGGGCGGCGCCGCGTCGGCCGGGGCCGTCGACTTCAGCCAGTCGGTGTCCTCCATCAGGTCGCGGCAGGTCTCGCCCTTGTCCCACTGCTCGGTGGCGAGGATCGCTTCGTGGAAGGGGATCAGCGTGGTGAGGCCGCCGGAGTCGTATTCGCCGAGCGCCCGCAGCATGCGCCGGGTCGCCTTCTCGCGGTCGACGTCCCAGACGATCAGCTTGGCCACCATCGGGTCGTACATCGGCGTCACCTCGGAGCCGCGCTCGACGCCGGAGTCGACGCGAACGCCGGGGCCGGAGGGCTCGCGGTAGGAGTCGCCAATCGGCCCGGGGGCGGGGGCGAATTTCTTGTGCGCGGCCTCGGCGTTGATCCGGCACTCGATCGACCAGCCGTCGAGCTTCACGTCCTGCTGGGCGATCGAGAGCGACTCGCCGGCGGCGACCAGGATCTGCTCGCGGACGATGTCGATGCCGGTGACCATCTCGGTCACGCAGTGCTCGACCTGGACGCGGGTGTTCATCTCGAGGAAGAAGTACTCGTCGCCGACCTGCATGCCCTCGATCGTGCCCGCCCCGCGGTAGCCGACCGCGGCCGCCGCATCGGTGGCGATCTTGCCGATCCGCGCCCGCATCTCCTCGTCGACGTGCGGACCCGGGGCCTCCTCGATCACCTTCTGGTGGCGGCGCTGGATCGAGCAGTCGCGCTCGCCGAGGTGGATCACGTTGCCGTGGCTGTCGGCCAGCACCTGGACCTCGACGTGGCGCGGGTCCTCCAGGTAGCGCTCGACGTAGACGCGGTCGTCGGAGAAGAACTTCTCGCCTTCCCTCGCCGACCCCTCGAAAGCCTCTTGCAGGTCATCGGGCGTCATCGCGACGCGGAAGCCCTTGCCGCCACCGCCGCCGGCGGCCTTGCAGGCGACCGGGTAACCGGCTTCCTCGGCCTGCCTGCGGGCGTCGTCGAGGTCCTTGGCGACCTCGGTCGAGCCGGGGACGATCGGCACCCCGGCCTGCTGCATGATCTCGCGCGCTTTCGTCTTCGAGCCCATCGCTTCGATCGCCTCCGGTGGCGGCCCGATCCAGGTGATCCCGGCCTCCGCGCAGGCCCGCGCCATCTCCGCGTTCTCGGCGAGGAAGCCGTAGCCGGGGTGGATCCCTTCGGCGCCCGCCTCCACCGCGGTCGCGATGATCTTGGCGATGTTCAGGTAGCTCTCGGCCGGTACCGCCGGGCCGATCAGGAAGGCCTCGTCGGCCGCGCGCACGTGCGGCGCCTCACGGTCGATCTCCGAGTAGACGGCGACCGAGACGATCCCCATCTCCTTCAACGTCCGGGCGACGCGAATCGCGATCTCGCCGCGGTTGGCAATCAAGACCTTCTCGAACACGGCGGCGCAGTCTATTTATGCGCCGTTCCGAATGCCGGCCGGCCTCGCGACGAACTTAGGGAGTAGTGAAGGAAACCGAGACGCAGCCGAACTGGTTGTTGCTCGGCGCCGTGTAGAAGCCGGCGAAGATGTTGACGCCGTCCTCGGTGAGGCGGCCGCGGACGAGGTTGTAGGTGACGGTCTTGCCGCCGTTGGTGACCGCCGGGGGGCTGCTCGTGTCGAGGTTGACCAGGGCCACCCGCAGGTTGGGATATGGCGTGTTGCCGCTACCGTCGATCCGGAAGATCGCCCGCGAGGCGGCCCCGTTGATCTCGATCTCCGGGTTGGCCGCGGTGAGGTTGATGCCGTGGCCGCCGAAGCTGAAGTTGACCGACCCGGAGCCGTAGACGCCGGCCGCGCCGCTGACCGGGTCGTACCAGCTCGGCGCCGCCACGTAGTGGACCGTGTACGGGCGGCTTTCTACGAGCGGTTTGTCCGGACAGGGAGATTCGGGCGAGCTGACCAGGGAGGCGCCGGCGCCCGTGGTCATCCCCTCACCGGTGTGGACGTAACGGACCCAGGAGTCGCGCGGGTACCAGCTCACCGCGACCGCGCTGACGTCCACCGCGGTCGCCGGGCGGGCCAGCAGCGCCGGTTCGGCACCGACCGGGCCCGAGGTGGGGGTGCCGGGGCCGTTCGGGAGCGCCGCCCGCCGCAATCGGATCTTCAGCAGCTGGGTGCGCGGTTTGGCCTCGCCCTGGCGGACCACCGCCTTCACCTCGATCGTCGTCGTGCGGCCGGCCAGGTCGGCAAGCGCGCCCGCACCCAGCTTGACCCGCACGGTCCCCTTCTTCCCCGCCGCGATCCGCTTCGGGGCCTGCACCTTCGCCCAGAACGACCTCTCCCCGATCTTCGCCTTGACCCGCTTCGGCGCCGCCAGCTCGCAGCCCGCGGTCCCGGGGCAGGCGATCTTGCCGACCGTCGCCACGCCCTTGTCGCCGACGTAGAGCAGCTTCGCCCCGGCGGGGGCGGCCAGCAGAAGACCGAGGAGGGCGGCGAGGAAGATCGAGCGCTTCAGCATCGGGGCGGCACCATAGCAACTTGCAATTAGGGTGCCCTAACTCCTGCCCCGGCTAGGGTGGTGCGGTGCTGATCGAGCTGCAGAGCCACTCGACGGTCTCCGACGGGCAGCTGCCGCCGGCCGAGGTGGTCGAGAAAGCGGCAGAGGCCGGGGTCACGACGCTGGCGCTGACCGACCACGACGGGGTCGCCGGAGTTCCCGCCGCCGCGACCGTGGCGGAGCGGCTGGGCATCGAGCTGGTGCCGGCGATCGAGATGTCCTGCGTGCACCCCTACGCCGAAGACCTCCACGTCTGCGGCTACTGGATCGACCTCGAGACGATGGCGCCGATCTGCGCCCGCGCCCAGCAGGAGCGCCGCGACCGCGCCGCCGAGATCGTCGAGAACCTGCGCCGCGAGGGCTTCGACCTGACCCTCGAGGACGCGATCCGCGAAGCCGGCGCCGCCGACTCGATCGGCCGCCCCCACATCGCCAAGGCGGCCGGCGCGAGCGGCGACCTCGGCCCCTTCTTCGAGGAGTACCTGGTGCCCGGCGCCAAGGCCTTCGTGCCGCGTCGCTGGCCGAACGCCGAGGAGGCGATCGAGCTGATCCGCGGCGCCGGCGGCGTCGCCGTGATCGCCCACCCCTACTGGGACATCTCGGACCCCAGCGAGGTCGAGGACCTGATCCGCAGCCTCAAGCCCGACGGGATCGAGACCTACTACCCCCCGCACACCCGCGAGCAGACCGCCCACCTGCTCGGCCTCTGCGAGGAGCTCGGCCTCTACGCCACCGCCTCCTCCGACTACCACGGTCCGACCCACAAGACCTTCGCCGAGTTCGGCGCCTACGACACCTACGGGCTCGGCGAGCCGCAGGTGCCGCCGCGACCCTGACCCTCGGTCGGCGCTCCTGCAAGGGCTCGCTCAGGCCCAGGTGATACTTGCAAGATCCGATTACTTGCTTATAGATGCAAGCATCGTGTTCTTACAACTGGAGTCACGAGACGGACGGGTCGCTCTCAAAATCGACGGAGGGTTCGCGTCGCTGCAGATCGAGGGGGCACAGATCCTGCAGCTCCCGGTCACCGAAGAGCGGACCCTCACCAGGCAGCGCGCCGCCGAGCTGGCGGCGCTGGGAGAGGAGCACGGGCTGGTCTTGTTCGAGCGCTCCTCGCCGGCGGCGCGAGAACTGCTGCGGGAAGCCGGGGTCCCCTTCGCCTCGACCGGTGGGGAAGTCTTCCTGCACGCCCCACCGGTCCACATCGAGTGGCCAGGCAGGTTGAAAACGAAATGGCCGGCGGGACCCGCCATCCCCTCGCCGTTTGCGATCCGCGCCAGCCGCGTCCCGCGCTGGTTGCTCCTGAACGTCGGAGAGGAACTCTCGTTTCGGGAGCTGAGCGCCCAGATCAAACTGAGTGAATCGATGGTCTCGCGCACGGTCCGGACGCTGGCCGACGACGGACTGGTCGAGGTGAGCTTCGACCCCGCGGACGCCCGCCGGCGCCTCGTCCGCCTGCGCAAACCCGGTCCCCTGCTGGACGCCTTCGAGCGAGCCGACGCGACGCGCCGATATCGGCAGCGAACCTGGGAGGTAGGTGCTCGCGACGTCGAGGGGGCGTTGGACCGGCTGGAGCGGACGGCCAAGCGTCAGCGACTGTCCTATGCACTCGGCGGCCTGGCCGGCGCCTCACTGATTCTCAGGGCGGTCGAGCCCGCCACTGTCGACGCTTGGATCGATCGCGAGGATTCCGAGCTCTGGATTGATGCGCTCGGAGCGACGCCGGCGCGCCCGGGGCCGGGGCGGGTGAACCTTCGCCTGATGCCCGATCCGTTCGTCCTCGACCTCGCCGCGAGGATCGGTCGGGCCCGCGTCGCCGACCGGGTCCAGCTCTACCTCGACTGCCGCCGAGCCGGAGAACGCGCGATCGACGCCGCCGAGGCGATCCGCTCGGAGATGCGCTGGTGAGGGTCGTCCGACCCAATCGACTGATGCGCGACGCGGCCGCGATCCTCGAGCCGGTCAAGGACCAGTTGGTCGTGGTCGGCGCGCTCGCCGTCCAGATCGCCCTCGACGGGCACGAGGCGGCGCTGACCCCGACCCGCGACATCGACGCCGGCCTCGACGCCAGCGACGCCGACTCCGTGGTCGCCCACCTCGAAGGGCAAGGTCTGCGCCGCAGCGCGGTTCCCCACGAGCGCGAATTCACCTGGGTCAAAGACGAGATCAAGGTCCAGCTGATGGCGCCGTTCAACCCGATCGCGAAGAGCCACCCGCCGGGCAAGGGATTGCCCGACAACAACATCGTCGGGGAGCTGCAGCAACACCGCTGGCTTGTCGCTTTCGAACAGGACCCCTCCCTGGGCCGCTTCTACGCGGCGCGACCGGTCGCGTTGGTGGGGCTCAAGGAGGAAGCGTTCGGACGCACCCGCCCGAATGGCGAAAAGGTCGACCGCGACTACAGCGACGTCGCCCTGCTCTTCGACCGGCTCCACGACGACGTCGTCGCCGAAGCCGAGCAGGACGGTCAGATGCGGATCCGGGCGCGTCGCGCGGCGAGCAGGCTGACCGAGGGCGAGCCCTTGGAAGGCGCGGTCCGCGAGCTGGTCGCCAGTGGCGAGCAGGAATCAGTGCCGGTTGCCGAGGCGATGGTCAAGCGCGCTGCGGGTGACTTGCTCGCCGCGCTCGAATAACGGATGAACGCCGAGGTGGCTTGAGCTGATCTGCGGCGCCTGCGACCCCTCCTAGAGCCTCTTCTTCAGCGTCATCCGCTTCTGCTTGGTCAGCGCTTTGCCGCCTTTGGGGGTGAAGGTGACCTTGGCGCTGACCGCCGACCTGCCCTGCTCGAGCAGCTTCTCCTTCGCTTTGCCCTTCAGCTTCACCGGCAGTTTCAGCTTGCCCGCTTTCTTCGCCGTCCGCTTGACCTTCTTGATCCCGTTGCCTTTGAGCACGGCGCTGCCGGCACCCGGGACGGTGATCGTCAGCGTCGCCGTGCCCGCCTTCTCGTTCAGCTTCAGCTTGCCGAACCTGAATTTGTTCGAGGGCGCGGCGGGCGGGTCCGGGAGTGGGGGCGCCGGCAGGTCGCCGAACCGTTCGATCCGCGCGAAGCTGCCTTTTTCCGCTTCGCCTTCCTCGGCGACCAGGACGGTGCCGTCGCCGGCGACCGCGAGGCCGTAGGGGTTGGGGGTCGCACCGGCGATCGTCAGCGGCAATCCGGCAGCGCAGATGGCCGTACAGACCTGGAACGCCGCGGCGCCGTCGACCACGCCGGCACCGAAGGCGCGGACGAAGCCGGTGCCGAGGTCGAACTGGCTGACCCGTTCCAGTTCGGTGTCGCCGACGTAGACGCCGCCGGCGCGGTCGAAGGTGAGGTGAACCGGGCTTCCGAGCGTGCCCGCTCCCGCTCCCGGGGGCCCTTCCCGGCAGCCGCTTGCCGTGGTGCAGACGCCGCTGCCGTTGCTCACGTTGACCCCGGCGCCGAGCCCGCGCACGAAGGAGCCGCCCTCGGTGAAGACGGCGACCCGGCGGTTTCGGTTCTCGGCGATCGCCAACAGGCCGCCCGGAACCGAGGCGACGTCGGCGGGACTGTCGAGTTCGCCTGCCGCCTCGCCCGCTTCGCCGCTTTGACAGCCGCTGATCTCGGTGCAGACGTCCCCGCCCCCGGGTTTGACTTCCTTGCCGAAGGCGTAGAGAAACCCGCCCGCGAGCGAGAAGACGCTGATCCGGGCGTTGCCGGAATCGGCGACGAAGACCGCCCCGCCCGCAACCGCCACCCCGCTCGGGTTGTCGAAGCCACCGGCCAGGCTGGATTCCGCGCCGGGGTCGCAACCGCTCGCCGCGTCGCAGACGTCGCTGCCGTCGGATTCGTTCACGTCCTTGCCGAAGGCAAAGAGGAACTCCCCCGCCGCCGAGAAGACGCTGACGCGATTGTTGCCGTAGTCGGCGACGAAGACGTTGCCGGCCGCATCCAGCGCGACCGCTTCTGGCTGGTCGAGGCCGCCGGCATTGCCGCTTTCGTTGCCCTCCTGGCAGCCGCTGGCCGTGTCGCAGACGTCAGCCCCGGACGGCGCGACTTCGTCGCCGAAGGCGAAGAGGAACCCTCCCTGAGGGGAGTACACGGCGATCCGGTTGTCGCCGTATCCCGCCTGGTAGATCGAGCCGCTGGCGGCGATCGCGAGGCCGCCCGTCCCGGTGAACTGGCCGGCGCCGCTGCCGTAGGACCCGAAGCCCCCGAGCGGCGCGAAAGCGGCGGAGGCGGCGGCGGGCGGCAACAGCGCCAGCCCGCAGAGAGCTCCGACGGCAAGGACGGCCAAACGGCGAGCGTGCATCTCCAACCCCTTATCTCCGAGAGCGAACCGACGGGAACCTACAGGCGGCCAAGGCGCATCGGCGGCGGCAAAACGCCTCTCAGTCCATTCGGCTACCCTAATTAGGTACACCTAACTAGGAATTGAATCGCTGTGGACGGAGAGGAGTCCTGGAGTTGAAGATCGTGATGAACGTCGTCAAGGTGGACGAGGACAAACGGGAGGCGTTCGAGCAGCAGTTTCTGCAGCGCCAGAGCCACGTCCACAAAGCTCCCGGCTTCGCCGGCTTCGAGTTGCTGCGGCGCGATCGCGACGGCGAGTACGTCGTGCTGAGCCGCTGGGAGAGCGAGGGTGCCTTCCAGGGCTGGCTCAACAGCGAGTACTTCAAGCTCAGCCACCAGCACGCCGACGGCCAGCTCGCCCACAGCAGCGAGGTCCGCAACTACGACGTGATCGACGCGCGGGTGCCGGCGTGAGAAGAGCCGTAGCGCTCGCGGCCCTGGTGGCCGCGCTTTTCGCCCTCGCCCTCCCCGCCGCGACCGGCGCCGCCCAGCCGACCGTCCCGAAACGGATCGTCGCGCTGACCCCGTTCGCCGCCAACACGCTGGCCAAGCTCGGCGTGATGCCGATCGGGGTCGGCCAGACCCTGGGCGGCGAGACCCGGCTCTCGCCGAAGCTGAAGAACGTCACCGTGCTGCCGCTCTCGCACCCGAACGGGCCGAACCTCGAGCAGCTGGCTTCGCTGCGGCCCGACCTGGTGCTCTCCTCGCGGACCTGGGTCAAAGGCAACCAGGCGATGGAAAACCTCGGGATCGACGTCGTCGTGCACGAGCCGATCACGATCTCCCGCGCCTACGCCGACACGTACAAGATCGGCATGCTGGTCGGCAAGAAGCGCCAGGCGCGCAACCTGCTGAAAGCGATGCAGAAAAGCGTCGCGGCGGCGACCAAGGGGATCGCCAGCCATCCGAAGGTGATGCTGATCCTCGGCGTCGGCCGCACCCCGTTCACGATGCTGCCGAACAGCTGGGGCGGCGACATCGTCGCCAAGGCCGGCGGCGAACTGCTGACCGGCGGGGTCAGCTCGGACTCGGGCTTCGAGCGGATCTCCGACGAAGTCGTGGTCGCCGAAAACCCGGACGTCATCATCGCCGTCCCGCACGCCAACGCCGACGACATCCCCAGCCTGCGGGACTACCTGCGCGCCAACCCCGCCTGGTCGAGCACCACGGCCGCGCAGGCGGGGCGGGTCTACGTCTCGGTTGACAACTCGCTGCTGCAGGCCGGGACCGACATCGCCCGCACGATCCGCAAGGTCCGCAGCGTCTACCTGAAGAACTGAGCGGGCTTGGCCCGGCGAGTAATCGTCTTCGCGGCGTTGCTGGCCGCGCTGGCGCTGGCGACGGTCGCCTCGCTGGCGTTCGGCGCGGTCAAAGTCCCGTTCGGGGAAGTGCTCGAGATCATCTTCGGCAACGGCAAGGGCGGGCCGAGCGAACAGATCGTCGAGGCGCTGCGGCTGCCGCGCACCGTCGAGGCGCTGGTCGTCGGCGCCGCGCTCGGGATCGCCGGAGCGATCCTGCAGGGGGCGCTCGGCAACCCACTCGCCTCCCCCGACGTGATCGGGGTGACCGGCGGCGCCGGCTTCGGCGCGATCCTGATCATCATCCTCTTCCCCGGCTCGATCGCCCTGCTGCCGGTCGGCGCCCTCGCCTTCGGACTGCTCGCCGCGACCCTGGTCTTCCTCTTCGCCTGGTCGGGCCGCAACCGCGGCAGCGTCGGCAAGGTGATCCTCGCCGGGATCGCGATGCTCTCGCTGTTCACCGCCGGGACCACCGGGCTGCTCGCCGCCTACCCCGAGCGCGCCCCCTCGGCGATCTTCTTCATCGCCGGCGGCCTCACCTCGTCCGGCTGGGAAGAGATGCAGACGATCTGGCCCTACTTCGCCGTCGGCTTCGCCTTCGCGCTGCTCCTGATCCGGCCACTCGACCGGCTGGCGCTGGGCGACGACGTCGCCGCCTCGCTCGGCTCCCGCCCGCAGCTGATCCGGCTCGCCGCCGGGATCGCCGCGGCGCTGCTGGCAGCGGCCTCGGCGGCGATCGCCGGGCTGCTTGGCTTCCTCGGCCTGGTCGTCCCCCACGTCGTGCGGATGGCCGGCGGCAGCTCCAGCCACGCCTTCGTCGTTCCCGCCTCGGCGCTCGGCGGCGCCGCTCTGCTGGCCGGCGCCGACACCCTGGCGCGGACGCTGCGGGCGCCGATCGAGATGCCGGTCGGCCCGTTCATGGTCATCCTCGGGGTGCCGTTGTTCCTCTGGCTGCTGCGGAAGGCGGTCTGATCGTGGCCGCCGCCGCCGCCCCGCTGCTCGAGGCCAAAGGCGTCGAAGTCGAGATCGGCGGCACCGAGATCCTCACCGGCGCCGACCTCACGCTCGGCCAGGGCGAGCTGGTCGCGGTGGTCGGGCCGAACGGCGCCGGCAAGTCGACGCTGGTCCGCGCGGTTGCCGGGCTGCAGCGCGTCTCCGGCGGCACGGTCTGCTGGGGAGGGCGCTCGCTGAGCGGCATCCGCGGCCGCGAATTCTCGAAGCTGCGCGCCTTCGTGCCGCAGCGGATGCCGGTCCCGGCGGGGGTCACGGTGGAGGAAGCGGTGACGATCGGGCGCTCCTCGCACCTGAAGATGCTGGGCCGGATGACCCGCGCCGACCGCGACGCGGTGAGCGCCGCGATCGAGCGCGCCGGCGTCTCCCGCTTCTCCGACCGCTCGCTGACCACGCTCTCCGGCGGCGAGCTGCAGCGCGTCCAGATCGCGATCGGGCTGGCCCAGGACGCGCCGGTGCTGATCGCCGACGAGCCGACCTCGCAGCTCGACCTCGGGGCGACGATCGGGGTCGCCGGCCTGCTGCGCGGGCTGGTCGCCGACGGCCTCACCGTGCTCCTGGTCGTCCACGACCTGGCGCTGGCCCTGGCCGTCGCCGACACGGTGGTGATCGTCTCCGCGGGCAGGACCGTCGCCACCGGCGCCCCGGCCGAGGTGCTGACGGCGGAGCGCCTGGCCAGCGTCTGGGGCGCCGACGCGCGGCTCAGCGAGCACGAGGGACGCACCGCCCTGCACGTCGCCTGGCTCGACGCGGCGCACGGCTGAGACCGCCCCACCCGGGGGGTCCTTAGGGCACCCTAATTCCTACTTTAGTAGGGTGGATTCTTAGGCAAGCCTAATAGGGCGCCCCGACCACTGCGACGACTAGGAGAACCGACTTCCGATGAGCTTCTCGACTTCCCACCAGCGGCGCCTGCGTGCCTTGTTCCTGGCGCTCGCCGCTGCCGCCCTCGCCCTGATCGCGACCGCGACCAGCGCCAGCGCCGCCCCGGCCACCGGCGAGGTGACCCTGACCCTGAAGAAAGGCGCGCAGAGCTCGCTCCTGCGCGAAGGGGTCAAGGTGACCAAAGCCGGGGGCAAATCGCAGACGGTGAAGCTGACCGTCACCGATCTCAGCTTCGGCGCCAAGACGAACCTGACGACGAGCGGCACGATCAGCTTCCGGGCAGACGGGAAGAGCGCCACTCTGAACGCGCTCGAGGTCTCGATCGGGGCCAAAGCGACCACGCTCAGCGCCAGGGTCGGCAAACAGCGGACGATCTTCTTCCGGGCGCGCGGGATCCCGACCTCCTTTGGCGACTCCGTCGCGTTCAAAGGACCGCTTTCGCTCACGGGCACCGGCGCCAAAGCGCTGCGCGCCAAGCTCGAGCTCCCCGGCATCTCCGCCGGGCAGGTCGGCTCGGCGGCGGCGAACGGGCTGATCGACGCGGTCCCCGTCCCCACGCCGACCCCGGCGACCCCGACCCCGCCGCTGCCCAAACCGGACCTCGACCCCTACTTCGCCCAGTGCAGCGTCTCGGCGACCAGCGAGGCCGAGGGCGACGCACCGGCCCCGGCCCCGCTGCCGACGCTCGTCGACTCCAAGGCCACGGTTGGTCCGGCGGCGCTCGGCTGGGGGCTGAAGGAAAGCTTCCGCGGCTACGTGACCAGCACCGCCGGCGGCTCGATCCACGTCCTCGACGGCGCCTCGACGACCGGTGTGGCGCCGGCGTTCAGCGGCTTCGGCTTCCCGCTGGCCGGCGGTGAGTACGCGATCAACGACCTGGCCGACATGAGCGACGACCAGGCGATCGTCAAAGGCAGCGGTACCGCCGTCCTCTGCGGAACGAAACACAAATTCCGGGTCGTGCTCTCGAACCCGACGCTGGTCATCGACGGCGCCGACTCCCGGATCGTCGTCGACCTCGACACCAACCTCAGCGGCGTCTGGACCCCGACGCAGCGGGTCGACTTCGCCGAGCTCGACCTCGACGGGATCACCCCCTTCTACAATCGCAGCGGGTCCGAAGTCAGCTGGGAAGACATCCCCGCCGCGTTGACCGAAGCGGGCGCCGAAGCGTTTGGCGGCTTCTACCCCGAGGGCGAAGCGCTCGACCCGGTCAGCCTCACCCTCAACACCCCGTACGACCTCGGGGCGAAAGACGCGGCGGCCTGGACGGCGCTCGCCAGCTACGTCGAAACCGAGCTGCCCTTCCCGCTCGCCGACCCGACCCAGGGCGGCTGCGAGGTCGGGGTCCCGGCCGGCGGCAGCGCCGCGGCCGCGCGCACGATCGACGAGGCGCTCGGCTACGACCCGGCCGGCACCACGACCTGGCATGGCAACGCGACCCGGCCCGATCCCGTTCCGGACCTGAGCGGCAAAACCGCTCTGACCGGGGGCAAATTCGACTGGGGCTTCCGCTCCAGCCTGCGGGGTTCGATCAACTCCACCGGTGAGTTCAACCTGCTCGGCACCACCGCCAGCAACACGCCGTACTACGGCCACGGTCCGGGCGCCACGCCGCCGCCGGCGGTGCCAGGGGTCGGTCAGATGTCCGGGGCCGGGAAATATTTCCGCTGGCCCCAGGCCGCCGACAGCTTCTACGACCAGGCGGGCGCCGGCAGCGCCGACGACCGCCTGGTTCTGAGAACGAGCGGTCGCGTCGCCTTCTGCCAGACCCAGTCGGCACAGCGCTACGCGACGGTGCTCTCGAACCCGACGGTGATCGTCGACGGCGCCAACTCGCGGATCACGATCGACGTGGCGACGCGGTACCGCCTCTCCTGGGTTCGCGGCGTCGTCGACTTCGCGACCCTCGACCTAACCGGGATCACGCCCAGCGTGGTCGACAGCGCCGGGACGACGACCGTCACCTGGACCTTCCCGGATCCGACCGGGAGCCCGGCTGCCGGCCCGGTCAAGCTGACCAAAGACGGGGAGCGCGTGGTGCGGATGCTCTCCGGGACCGCCTACGTCGAGGGCCTCTCGATCGACGGCACCGCGATCGCGGCGTCCTTCCCGACGCCGGCGCCCTAGGCAGGTGCACCCCGCCCGTCCCTCGAGGGTGGGCGGGGTGCACCGTTAGGGTCACCTAAGATCCCGGCTTGATGCGAGAGCCACGAACCAGCTTGCGAGCACCCCGCGCCGCCACCCGGGCGGCGCTGCTGTTCGCGCTGCTCGGGGTAATCGGGACGAGCCCGGCCCGCGCCGACACCGCCCAGGTCAGCGTCGTCTCCCCCGGGGGCGCCGAGCAGACCCTGGCGCTGGAAGCGCTGGCAGGGGGTGAGGACGTGGTCGACCGGGCCTACGTCCTGCGCGGCGCCGGCGGCGAGACGACCCAGACCGTGACCGGGTTCTCGCTGGCCAAGCTGATCGACGCCGCCGGCGCCGACCCCTTCAGCTTCTCCTACCTGGAAGTGCAGCGGCCGGGCGGCGGCGCGGTTCTGCTCAGCCGCCACCAGGCGCTCGACGACGGCGCCTTCGCCGACGGCCCGCCGGTCGTCTACGCGGCCTCCGGGGCGACCGGCTTCCTGCGACCCAGCGGCGGCGCCGACCTCAACGCCGACGATTCGTTCCTCGCCCCGCAGGGCGTCACCCTGGTCCTCCGCAAAGGCACGCCGCTGCGCGTCAAGGCGAACGCCTCGACCCTGCGCACGCGGCCGGGCAAGCCGGTCGAGTTCAGCGCCGTGGTCGAGCAGGCGGGCGCCGGCGAGCAGCTCTCCTACTCGTGGGCCTTCGACGACGGCAAGTCGGCGGAGGGGGAGATCGTCACCCACCGCTTCGCCGCGAAGGGCAGCTACAAAGTCGTCCTCGGCGTCACCTCGCCGGGCAACGAAGCCGGCTCTTCGGCCGTGGTGACGATCCAGGTCGGCGCCCCGGTCGCCGGCCCCGACCGCAAGGGCGGCGGCCACAACCGTGACAAGGACGCCCCCGACCATGGTGCCGCCGACGGGCCCTCGACCGGCGCCGGCAGTGGCGGCAGTATCGGGACGCCGGCGCCGTCCGCGGAATCCGAAACCGGAAGCAGCGCGGCGCCCGCTCCGCGGGAACCGGCGCCGATCGCCGAGAGCGCGCCAGAACCCGAGGGCGAAGAGGTCAGCGGCGAACTCCTGGCCGCCAGCTCCGCACCTGCCCCCAAGCCGGAGCAGCCGCAGGCCGAAGCCCGCCGCGGCAGCCCCGGCGACGATGGCGGTAACGGCGGCGGCGTGCCGGCGGCGGCCTGGGGCGGCCTGGCGACGCTCGGGCTGCTCGGGCTCGGCGGCCTGCTCGAGGCACGCGGTCTGGGCGGCCTGTTGCCCGGCCGCCGCGGGGGTCTGGCGTGATCGAGGAGATCCTCTTCGACGTCTCCGAAGCGCTGAAGGTGCCGGTGCTGGTGCTGACCCTGCTGGCGCTGCTGGTCGTGATCGTCGAACTCGGGGCGCTGCTGGTCGAGATCTCCCGCCGGCGCCACCGCAACCTGCTCGGGCTCGAACGCGCGGTCGAAGAGTGCCGCGCCCGGCTCGCCGCCGGCACAGCCGCACCGGCCCTCGCCGCCCTCCTCCCCTACGCCTGGAGCCGGCAGATGGAGGAAGCGATGGCGGGGATCGTCGACCAGTGCGGTCAGCCGGACGCCGAAGCGCGGATCGCCAAGCGGCTCGCCGAGTACGACTACCGCAGCCTGCGCCGCCTCGAGCGCACCCGGATCCTCGTCCGCATGGGCCCGGCGCTGGGTCTGATGGGGACGCTGATCCCGCTCTCGCCGGCCCTCGCCGGCCTCGCCGACGGCGACGTCGCCACCCTCAGCGACAACCTCCGGGTCGCCTTCAGCGTCACCGTCGCCGGCCTCCTGATCGGCGCCTTCGCCTTCGGCATCGCCCTCGTCCGCGACCGCCTCTACGCCCAGGACTACTCGGACGTCGAGTTCATCGCCGCCCGCCTCACCACCCCGAGCGCCCACGGCGCGCCCCTCCCCCACAGCCACCTGGCGGTGGCCCCGTGAAGGTCTCGGCCCGCGCCCGCAGCCGCGACGACCGCGCCGGCGACCCGCTCGACGGCCTCGTCAACCTCTTCGACCTCGGGATCGTCCTCTCGCTCGCCTTCCTGCTCGCCGCCCTCTCCTCGCTCAACCTGACCGAGGCGATCACCGGCGAGTCCCAGAGCAAGAGCTCCCGGACCGCCCCCGCCGACTCCGTCGTCACCGACAAAGACGACAAGGTCAAACAGGTGAAGATCGAACCCGGCGAGAAAGTCGTCGGCCGCGGCGAGGCGATCGGCACCGTCTACGAACTCAGCGACGGCCGCACCGTGATCGTCCGCGAACCGCGGCGCTAGTTAGAGCGCCGCTACGGGTTCAGCTTGAGGACGACGGACTTGGTCTTCGTCGCCTGGGTGCCGCCGGTCGGCGTGTAGGCAAGCTTGAATTTGACCTTGGCCTTGCCGGTATTTTCCAGCTTCGCAAGGGCTTTGCCCTTGGCGACGATCGGCAGTTTGACCTTGCCGGCTTTTTTCGGCGACTTGGTCTGCTTTTTCACCTTTTTCCCGCTGAGGACCAATTTGCCGGGAGCGCCAAGGTTGAGGGTCAGGGTGCCCTTGCCCGTTGCCTTGTTCAGCTTGACTTTTTTGCCCAAGCCGAAGGAGACGAACGCGGCCGTGACCGCTTTCGGGCCGTCCATCGTCAGCGCGCAGGAGGAGCCCGCGCATGGGCCCCCGAACCCGCCGAATGCGAACCCTTTCGCGGCGGTGGCGCTGAGGCTGACCGGCGTCCCGGCCGGCAGGATCGCGCTGCAGACCGGCCCGCAGTTGAGGCCGCCAGCGCTGCTCGTCACCGTTCCTCCGGCGGCATTGCTGACGCTGACGCTGAGCAGCTGGTTGCCGACCGTGCGCACCGTGTTGACGATCACCCGGCCATAGTTCCCGCTCCAGATTTCTTCCCCGTAGTGATCGCCGATGAAGCCGGTGATCGCGAGGACCCTGCTCTTCCCGGCAATTGCGATGGAGCCGTCGTTCCAGCTGGCGACCAGGGACGCTCCCGGGGTCAGCAGGTTCGCGGTGTTGTCGCTGCTGAACAGCGGACCGACCCCCTGCATCAGCGGGTTGGCGGGGTCGAAAGCGCCAAGCGTTTTCGGATCGTTCACGTTGTCGCCAAGCGTCACCGGCAGGTAGCCGCCGGTGGCGAAGCGACCGAGCGGGTCGCTGTTTTCCCAGGTGTCGTAGGCGCTCACCACCACGACTCCGCCCGCGTCCACGTAGCTCGCCAGCGACTCTCCCCATGCTTCCGAGTCGAGATAAGAGGAGTCGCCGATGCTGACGACGATGTCGTAGCCCGCGAGCTGGGTTGCGGTCGGCGTCACCCCCGCTTCATTCCCGGTGTTGACCATGTCGACGACGGCGACGTCGGGGAAGGCGGCGACCTGTGCGGCCAGTCGTTTCGGCTGCTCCGGATAGGATTCGGCGAGCAAAACTTTGTAGGCGCCCGGCGCGGCGCTCGCCACCGCCGAGAAGATTCCGAGGAGCGCGATCGCGCCGATGCTGATCAGGATTGCGAGCGGGCGACGGGTCATCGCGCGCATGCTAACCCAGAAGTCGCGTCAGCGCCAGTGCTCGGGTTCGCCTCGTGACCTGAGTCGTCAAGTCGCGGGCCACTACCCCAGCAACCCCAGGACCTGGCGAACCGCGGTCTCGAGGTCGGGATCGGTGACCAGGTCCGGCTGCGTGGGCGCCTCGTAGGGAGCGCCGACGCCGGTCAGGTTGGTGATCTCACCGGCCCGGGCCTTCGCGTAGAGGCCCTTGGGGTCGCGCCGTTCGCACTCCTCCAGCGGGGTGTCGACGAAGACCTCGAAGAAGGGGATGCCGGCCTCTTCGTGGGCGACGCGGACCTTGTCGCGCTCGGCCGCGTAGGGGCTGACCAGGGAGGCGATCGCGATCGTCCCCGCCTCGGCGAGAATCTTCGCCACCGCGCCGACCCGGCGCACGTTCTCGGCCCGGTCCTCCTCGCTGAAGCCGAGGTCGGCGTTGAGGCCGTGGCGCAGGTTGTCGCCGTCGAGCATGTAGGCGGAGCGGCCGCTGGAGACGAGGCTGTGCTCGATCGCGGTGGCGATCGTCGACTTGCCCGAGCCGGAGAGGCCGGTCATCCAGATCGTCGCGCCGCCGGTGTCGAGCGCCCCCCAGCGGTCCTCGCGGGAGAGCTTGCTCGGGTGGAAGGTGATGTTCTCGGCGACGATCGAGTGGGTGCCGGTGCTCGCCTCGCCGCCGGCGCCGATGATCATCCCGGCGGCGACCGTGAGGTCGGTGGCGGGGTCGACGAGGATGAAGCTGCCGGTGTTGCGGTTCAGCCGGTACTCGTCGAAGAAGAGCGGCGAGGTGGTGTGGATCGCGACCCGGCCGATGTCGTTGACCGCCAGCGTCTCGGCCTCGAGGTCGCGGTGCAGGGTGTCGACGTTGAGCTCGTAGCGCAGGTACTCGATCTCGGCGGCGACCCATTTCGAGGTGTGCTTGAGCTGGTAGGGCGCGCCGGTCCGCAGCGTCGAGGTCTCGTCGAACCAGCAGATCATCGCCTCGAAGCGGCGGTTCGCGCTCGGCTGGTTGGTCGGGCGGCAGATCATGTCGCCGCGCGAGACGTCGAGCTCGTCCTCCAGCAGCATCGTCACCGCCATCGGCGGGAAGGCCTGGGCGACGGACCCGTCGGGGGTGTCGATCTGGGCGATCTTCGAGGTGCGCCGCGAGGGCAGCACCATCACTTCGTCGCCCTGCTTGAAGATGCCGCCGACCACCGAGCCGGCGAAGCCGCGGTAGTCGCGGTGCTCCTCGGTCTGCGGCCGGATCACGTACTGGACCGGGAAGCGGTTGTCGACCAGGTTGCGGTCGGAGGCGATGTGGACGTCCTCGAGGTGGCCGAGCAGCGGCTGCCCGTCGAACCACGGCATGTTCAGCGAGCGGTTGACGACGTTGTCGCCCTCCAGGGCCGAGATCGGGACGAAGCCGAGGTCGGTGATCTCGAGCTTCGCGGCGAAGGATTTGAACTCTTCGCGGATCTCGTCGTAGATCGCCTGGTCGTAGTCGACCAGGTCCATTTTGTTAACGCAGAGGACCAGGTGCGGGACCCGCAGCAGCGAGGAGAGCAGGGCGTGGCGGCGGGTCTGTTCGAGCACGCCTTTGCGGGCGTCGACCAGAAGCAGCGCCAGGTTCGCGGTCGAGGCGCCGGTGACCATGTTGCGCGTGTACTGGATGTGGCCGGGCGTGTCGGCGATCACGAACTTTCGCTTCGGGGTCGCGAAGTAGCGGTGGGCGACGTCGATCGTGATCCCCTGCTCGCGCTCGGCCCGCAGGCCGTCGGTCAGCAGCGCCAGGTCGGTCTGCTCGTTGCCGCGCTTCTGGGAGGTCAGCTCGATCGACTCGAGCTGGTCCTCGAAGATCGATTTGGTGTCGTGCAGGAGGCGCCCGATCAGAGTCGACTTGCCGTCGTCGACGGAGCCGGCGGTGGCGATGCGCAGAAGCTCGGAGGGCACTAGAAGTAGCCTTCCTTCTTGCGGTCCTCCATCGCCGCTTCGGAGAAGCGGTCGTCGCCGCGGGTCGCGCCGCGCTCGGTGATCCGGGTCGCCGCGGTCTCCTCGATCACGGCCTCGTACTCGGTCGCTTCGGAGGCGACGGCGCCGGTCGCGGTCGCGTCGCCGACGGTGCGGTAGCGGACCATCCGCCGCTCCGGGGTCGTCCCCTCGGGCAGCGGGAAGAACTCGTTGACGGCCATCAGCAGGCCCTCGACCTCGACCACCTCGCGTTCGTGGGCGAAGTAGATCGGCGGCAGGTCGACCTGCTCCTGGGCCAGGTAGCGCCAGACGTCGAGCTCGGTCCAGTCGGAGATCGGGAAGACGCGGATGTGCTCGCCTTTGCGATGGCGGCCGTTGTAGAGGTTCCAGAGCTCGGGCCGCTGGCTCTTCGGGTCCCACTGGCCGAATTTGTCGCGGAAGGAGAAGACCCGCTCCTTGGCCCGCGCCTTCTCCTCGTCGCGGCGACCGCCGCCGAAGACGGCGTCGTAGCCGCCGTTCTGGATCCCTTCCAGCAGCGCCACCGTCTGGTGGCGGTTGCGGCTTTCGAGTTCGTGGCCGACCTTGATCCGGCCGGCGTCGATCAGCTCCTGCAGGGAGGCGACCTCGAGGCGCAGCCCGTGCTCGGCGACGACGCGGTCGCGGAACGCGATCACCTCGGGGAAGTTGTGGCCGGTGTCGACGTGCATGATCGGGAACGGCACCGGGGCCGGCGCGAACGCCTTCAGCGCCAGGTGCAGCATCAGCACCGAGTCCTTGCCGCCGGAGAACAGCATCACCGGGTTCTCGAATTCGGCGACGACCTCACGGATGATGTGGACCGACTCCGCTTCGAGCGTGTCGAGGTCGGTCAGCTCGACCGGAGCCTGCCGCGTCCTGATCGCCTCCTCCATCACCGCATCGACCTCAGAACCGGCGCCGGGCTGGCGCTAGTTGATACCGCACTCGGTCTTGCCCGTCCCCACCCAGCGTCCGTCGCGCGCGGACCCGCCGGGACCCACCGGCTGGGTGCAGTGCGTGCACCCGATCGACGGGAAGCCCTGGTCGTGGAGAGGGTTGTAGGGAAGGTGGTGCTCACTGATGTAGTTCCAGACGTCGCGCTCGGTCCAGTTTGCGAGCGGATTCAGCTTCCAGAGGTTGAATTTCTTGTCCCAGCCGAACTTCGGCGTCTTCGCACGAGAGCTGGAATCGCCCCGGCGGACGCCAGCGACCCAGCAGTCTACGGAAGAAAGAGCGCGCCGCATCGGGTCGACCTTGCGCAGTCCGCAGCAAGCGTCGGGGTCGCTCTTCCAGAGCTCGTCGCCGTACTGCTCGGCCTGCTCGGCGAGGGTCAGGTTGTGGTACCGGTCGAACTCGATCCCGAGCGCCTCGCCGAGGCGGTCGCGGGTCTCGTAGGACTCCTCGAAGAGGACCTCGGTGTCGAGGTAGAAGAAGCGCGCCTCGGGGTTGACCGTGCTCGCCAGGTGCGCGGTGACCGAGCTCGTTTTCTGGAACGAGCAGGCGATGTAGTGCTCGGCCCCGAAGGTCTCGAACATCCACTCGAGCGCACCCCGGGCGTCGCGATCCTCGAGCTCGGCGGCAACCTGCTCGTGGTCGATGTCGGTGACTGTCGGCACCGTTCCCGAGAGCGTGATGGGCGGTGGCTTCATCAGAAGATCCGCGCGCCTAAATGGCGCACTCCCCCTCGCCGCGCTCGACTTTGTAGGGGCTGGACCGGTTCCAGTCGATGAACTGCTGCATCGTCTCGAGGCTGAACTCGGCCGGCAGGGTGAGGTCCTTGATCGCCGCTTCGAACGGCTCGGCGCCGACCCGCTCGGCGAAGTCGTTGAACTCCTCGCCGTCGTTGCGCTCGCCCTCGTAGTGGCGGATCCAGCGCTCGACGGCCTCCGGGACGCGCTTGGCCGGGAGCCGTGATTTCAGCCGCTTGCCGAAGATCACCTCGCCGCCCTCGAAGTTGCCGCCGATGTGCGGGATGTAGGCGGGAATCTGGCGGTCGCCGACCTTCAGCGAGGCGCCGTAGAAGCCGATGTTGGAGATGTGGTGCTGGCTGCAGCCGTTCGGGCAGCCGCTCATTTTGATGTGGATCCGCTTGCTCAGCTCGTCCTCGATCTGCATCTCCTTGACCCGCTCCTTGACGGCGCGGTTGAGACCCATCGAGCTGGTGATCCCGAGTTTGCAGCTGTCGGTGCCGGGGCAGGAGACGACGTCGGTGACCTGACGCGGGCCGACCTCGGCGAGGCCGAGCTCCTCGAGCTTGGTCCAGACGTCGTAGAGCGCCTCGTCGCGGACCCAGCGGAGGACGAAGTTCTGCTGCACGGTGCTGCGTGCGTAGCCGCCCGTGTAGGTGCGCATGATCTCGCCGAGCCCGCGGAACTGCTCCGGGGTGAGATCGCCGCGCTCGATCTTCACCTCGACGGTGGAGAAGCCCTCCTGGCGCTGGGCCTGGACGTTGGCCTCGAGGAAGCGCTCGAACTCGGAGCGGTCGCCGTTCGGCGAAGCCGGCTGCGGCGGCGCGGGCGGGGCGTTGCCCTCCTCGTCGTCCTCGTAGCGCAGGCGCTCGACCAGCTCGGCGTCGAATTCCCTTTCGGCGACCCAGTCGCCTTCGAGCTCCTCGTCGACCAGCTCGCGGAAGGCGTCCATGCCGATCTTGTCGACCAGCACCTTGATGCGGGCGCGGGCGCGGTTGACGCGCAGCCAGTCCTGGCGGTCGAAGATCCGGAAGACGGCCTCGGAGACCTTCAGGTAGTCGCCGTTGTCGGCCTCGACGAAGTCGTAGAGGGTCGGGGCGACGCGGGCCATGATCGAGGTGCCGCCGCCGACCCGGACCTCGAAGCCCTTGACCCCGTCCTTTTCGCGGGAGAGGAAGGCGATGTCGTGGATGCCGGTGATCGCCCGGTCCTCGTCGGAGCCGGTGAAGGCGGTCTTGATCTTGCGCGGCATCAGCTGCGTCGTCGGGTGGCGGACGAAGTAGCGGACGTAGGCGCCGGCGTAGGGGGTCGGGTCGAAGATCTCGTCGGGGGCGACGCCGGCCCAGGGGTCGCCGGTGACGTTGCGCACGGTGTTGCCGCAGCCCTCGCGTGAGGAGAGCTTCGCGTCGGAGATCTCGCGGATCAGCGCCTCCATGTCGCGCAGCGGCACGTGGTGGATCTGAATGTTCTGGCGGGTCGTGATGTGACCCTTGTTCAGCGGCGCGTACTTCTCGACGACCTCGGCGAAGGCGTCCATCTGGTCCGGCGTGACCCCGCCGAACGGAAGCTTGACCCGGACCATCTGCACGTCGGGCTGGCGCTGCCCGTAGACGCCCTGTTTGAGACGGAAGCCGATGAACTCCGGCTCCTCCATCTCGCCGGCGAGGAAGGACTCCGCTTCGTTGTCGAAGTCGTCGAACTCGCGCTCGATGATCGGGATGATGTGACCCGGGACGTTCTCGTAGGTCTCCGGGTTCTCGACGGAGCCGACGCGGCCCTTGCCGCGCTGCTCCTTGTTCTCAGCGACTACTACCTCCATGCGGAGAAAATAGCAAAACCTGACCGGGATTAGGGTATTTAGCCGTGAGCAGGCAATTTGCGGCCGGGATTGGGCTCCCGACCGCGGTTCGCCATGTTCAGCCGGCGCGCTTGCGGGCCTGCAGCACCGCGGCCGCTTCGCCGGACTCGGCGACGTAGCCGCCCTGCGGCTCCAGCGGCAGGTCGTCCTCCGCCCAGCCGGTGATCCCGTCGGTCAGCTTGACCGCGTCGTAGCCGGCCTCGGTCAGCGCCGCCGCGGCCATCGAGGAGCGGTTGCCGCCCCGGCAGTAGACGACGACCGGCCGCTCCCTGTCGATCTCGCCCGCCCGCTGGGCGAGATCGGCGAGCGGCAGGTGGGTCGCGCCGGCGATCCGGCCGGCCTCCCACTCGTGGTCGGCGCGCACGTCGACCAGCTGCGCGCCGTCCTCGACCAGCTTCTGCGCCTGCTCGCGCGAGACCTCGCGCGGCTCTCCCGCCTCGCCCATCAGTCGACCTCCGTGCCCTCGACCAGGAACGCGACCCGCACGTGGGCGCGGTACTCGTCCAGGTTCTCGCCGCGGATACCGGTCGAGACGATGTCGACCGCGCGGATGTTGCGCAGCGACCCTTCGGCCTGGTTCAACGCCTGCTTCGCGGCGTCGTCGGTCGAGGTCTTGGAGCTCCCGACCAGCTCGATGATTTTTACGACAGCCATGTCGATCCCTTTCCTTTCGACTCCTGGACCGCCTCCTTGGCCCCTACCCCTTCCAGCAGCGCCGCACGCTGCCACGGGCTGACCGCCGCTGGCCCGTCACCCGCGGCGACGGCCGCGGTCTCGGCCTCGAACCGGGCGATCGCAGCCGCGATCGCGGCTGCCTCGTCTCCGGTCGCGGACTTCCTAGCCACGGATCAAGCCTAGTTCAAAGCGTCAACCGTGGAGGCCGGGGACGGGGGTGCCGTATTTGGTGATGGCGCAGTTGAAGGAGGCGGGGTCGAAGCTGTCCATCAGGGCGCGGCCGGAGGCGACGCCGGTCGGTTTGGTGAAGCCTTTGCCTTTGCCTCTCGGGACCGGGGGATCGCCGCGGCCGCACTGGATCGAGAAGTCGCGGACGCCGTCGCGGGCGTCGATCACGTCGTCGCCGCCGTTGCCGTAGAAGCGGTCGTGACCCGGCTGGCCGAGCATCGAGTTCTTGCGGGCGTCGCCGATCAGCACGTCGTTGTCGAAGGAGCCCTCCATGTCCTCGAGGTCGGGGGCGAGGCGGACCGGGTCGCAGGGACCCTCGTCGACCCAGGCTTTGTGGAGCGGGAAGGAGATGATCAGCAGCCCCGGGTGCGCCTGGGTCTCGGCGAAGGAGGCGTCGTCGCGGCCGGGGCCGCCGACGATCGCGCCGCCGGCGCAGCCGCCGCCGGCCGCCAGCAGGTCGCCGTTGGGGCCGCCGTCGAGATAGGTCGGGCCGGGCAGGCCGCCGACCAGGCCGTCGGCGCCGGCGCCGCCGTAGAGCTTGTCCGCCCCCGGGCCGGACTCGATCAGGTCGTCCTCGGGCCCGCCGTGGATCTCGGCGTTGCCGAATCCGCCGGCGAGGCGGGTGGTACCGACCGCTTTCAGCGAGCCTTCGACCCGCAGCTTGTCGTTGCCGGGGCCAAGGTCGGCCATCAGCCAGAGGCCCGGGCCGAGCGCCGGGCAGACGACCTGGCTGGCGTTCTGCCGTGCGCAGCCGGGGCCGATCGCCAGCGGCTTGGCCGCGTTGACCGCGAAGGTCTCGCTCTTCTCGTCGAAGGCGACGTCGAAGTCGTCGCGGCCGCCGCCGCCGACGATCTGCAGGCCGGCGCCGCCGCGCGCCAGCGGGTTGAGCTGGACGTAGGCCGACGCCTTCGGCGCCCGTTCCCTGCCGCAGGAGACGGTCCGGCCCTTGGCGCCGCTGCAGGAGTCCGACCCCTGGTTGCCGTCGATCGTGTCGATGCCCCCGCCGCCACTGATCTCGTCGTCGCCGAGCCCAGCGTCGACATGGTTGTTGCCCTTGTTGCCGATCAGGGTGTCGCGGAAGGCCGAGCCTTCGATGTCCTCGAAGGCGAAGAGCTTGTCGTGGCCGTCGCCGCGCGCGATGTGCTCCTCCAGCGAGACCCAGACGCCGGTGCCCTTGCCGCCGGCGACCTTGGTCGCGAAAGAGGCGATGTCGCCGCGGCCGGCGCCGCCCGACATCCGGTCCCAGCCGTAGTCGCCGCGGACCAGGTCGAAGTTGCCGGCGCCGCCGTTGACGATGTCGATCCCGAGGCTGCCGGCCGCCTCGTCGTGGTCGCCGGCGCCGCCGACCACCTTGTCGTCGCCGAGGTCGCCGATCACCCGGTCGTAGTCGCCGGCCCCGCCGTCGACCTCGTCGTTGCCGCGGCCGCCGTGGACGACGTCGGCTCCGGGGCCGCCGCAGACCAGGTCGTTGCCGAGGCTGCCGTAGATCGTGTCGTCGCCCTTGCCGCCCCAGATCACGTCGCGGCTGGGGGTGCCGTGGAGGACGTCGTCGCCGTCGGTGCCGACGATCATCGCGAGGCGGCCGTGGCAGCGCGCCTCCTCGACCTCTTCCCCGGGCTGGGTCGGAGGCGCCGCCGCGGTCGCGGCCGTGGCGAAGCAGGCGCCGGCAAGCGCCAATCCCACCACCAACCCCCTGGCTCTACGTTTCAACAAGATGAATCTACAAACCCGGCTATCGCCTAGGCGCTGCGGATCAGCTTCTTGTTGACGAATTCGTCCGCGCCGTAGCGACCCATCTCGCGGCCGAAACCGGAGCGCTTGAAGCCGCCGAACGGCAGCTCGACCCCGTCGGCGAGGACCAGGTTGACGAAGACCATGCCCGCTTCGATCTTGTCGGCGACCCGCGCGGCCTGGTCGGGGTCGGTGCTCATCACGTAGGAGCCGAGCCCGAACGGCGTCTGGTTGGCCAGCTCGACCGCCTCGTCCTCGGACGAGACACTGTAGACCTGGGCGACCGGGCCGAAGAACTCTTCCTGGGAGGCCTCGGTGCCCGGCTCGATCCCGGCGAGGACCGTCGGTTCAAAGTAGTTGCCGTCGCGTTTGCCGCCGGCCACGACCTCGGCGCCGTTCTCGATCGCCCGCTTCACCTGGTCCTCGAGCCGGTCGGCGGCGGCGGTCGAGGAGAGCGGCCCGATCTCGGTGTCCTCGGCGGTGGGGTCTCCCGACTTGGAGGCGGTCATCTTCTCGGTCAGCTTCGCGACGAACTCGTCGTAGAGGTCGTCGACGACGATGAAGCGCTTGGCGGCGTTGCAGGACTGGCCGGTGTTGTCGAGCCGCGCTTCGGCCGCCTGCTGGGCGGCCGCGTCGACGTCGTCGGTGCCGAGCAGGATGAACGGGTCCGAGCCGCCCATCTCGAGCACGACCTTCTTCAGGTTGCGTCCGGCGATCGCGGCGACGGCGGAGCCGGCGCGCTCGGAGCCGGTGACCGAGACCCCGTGCACCCGCGGGTCGGCGATCACCCACTCGATCTGCTCGTTGGTCGCGTAGATGTTCTCGTAGGTGCCCGCGGGAGCCCCGGCGTCGGCGAAGATCTGGGCGATCGCCTCGGCGGATTCCGGGCACTGCGGCGCGTGCTTGAGCAGGATCGGGTTGCCGATCACCAGGTTCGGCGCGGCGAAGCGGGCCACCTGGTAGTAGGGGAAGTTCCAGGGCATGATCCCCAGCACGGTCCCGAAGGCGCTGCGGCGCACCACCGCGGTGCCGTCGCCTTCGAGCAGCTCGATCGGCTCGTCGGCCATCAGGCTCTCGGCGTTGTCGGCGTAGAAGCCGTAGATGTCGGCCGCGAAGTCGACCTCGCCGAGCGCCTGCTCGATCGGCTTGCCCATCTCGCGGACGATGATCTCGGCCAGCTCCTGGCGGCGCTCGGCGTGCAGCTCGCCGACCTTGCGGACCAGGGCGGCGCGCTCGGCGACCGAGGAGGAACCCGACCAGGTCCTGTAGGCCGCGTCGGCGCGGTCGATCGCGGCGCCGAGGTCGGCGTCGCTGATCTCCGGGTACTCCTTGATCGTCTCGCCGGTTGCCGGGTTGACTACCGCGTAAGTGCTCATTCAGGTCTCCTCGTAGGACTCATTTCAAGTTCAGTTCCAGGCCGAGCGCTTCCTCGACCGGCACGTACTCCATGCCAACCCCCTCCGCCACCGCGGGATGCGTCACCTTGCCGGCCGCGACGTTGACCCCCGGCCGCAGGCCGGGGTCGCGGCGGATCGCCGCGCCGACCCCGTGGTCGGCGATCGAGATCACGTAGGGCAGGGTCGCGTTGGTCAGCGCGTGGGTCGAGGTGATCGGGACCGCGCCGGGCATGTTGGCGACGCAGTAGTGGGTGATCCCGTCGACTTCGAAGGTGGGCTCGGTGTGGGTGGTCGGGCGCGAGGTCTCGATGCAGCCGCCCTGGTCGATCGCCACGTCGACCAGCACCGCGCCGGGCTTCATCAGCGCCAGCTGGTCGCGGCGGATCACGTACGGCGCGCGGGCGCCCTGGACGAGCACGGCACCGATCACGAGGTCGGCGCGCGGCAGCATCTCCTCGACCGCGAGCGTGGTCGAGTAGACGGTCGAGCAGCGGCCGCCGAAGGCGACCTCGAGCTCGCGCAGGCGGTCGATCGAGCGGTCGAAGACGAAGACGTCGGCCTCCATCCCGATCGCGATGAAGGTGGCGTTCATCCCGACCACGCCGCCGCCGATCACCATCACGTTGGCCGCGGCGACGCCGGGCACGCCGCCGAGCAGGATGCCGCGGCCGCCGAGCGGTTTCTCCAGCATGAAGGCGCCCGCCTGGGTGGCGATCTTGCCGGCGATCTCGCTCATCGGTGCCAGCAGCGGCAGGCGCCCTTTCGCGTCCTCGACCGTCTCGTAGGCGATCGCCGTCGCGCCGCTGCCGCAGAGGCCGCGGGTCTGCTCCGGATCCGGCGCCAGGTGCAGATAGGTGAAGAGCAGCTGGCCCGGCCGCAGCATCTCGATCTCGCTCGCCTGCAGCTCCTTGACGTGGACGATCATCTCGGCCTCGGCGAAGACCGCGGCGGCATCGGGCACGATCCGCGCCCCCTGCGCCTCGTACTCTGCGTCGGCGATCGCGCTGCCCTCGCCGGCCCCGGCCTGGATCAGCACCTCGTGGCCGTGCTCGCTCATTTCCCGAACCCCGGCCGGGGTCATCGCGACCCGGTACTCGTCGGCCTTGATCTCGGTCGGCACCCCCACCTTCACGCGACCAGCTCCCGCGCTCGCAGGGCCAGCCAGAACTCGATCCGGTCGTGGGCGCGCGAGAGGTCGCGGCCGGTCAGCTCTTCGACCTTGCGCATCCGGTAGCGCAGCGTGTGGCGATGGCAGTAGACCTCGCGGGCGGCGCGCTCCCACTGGCCGTTCTGCTCGATGAACGCCTCCAGCGAGCGCAGCAGCTCACCGCCGTACTCCTCGTCGCCGTTCTCGATCGGACCGAGCACGCTCTCGCAGTAGAGGTTCAGCGCCTCGTCGTCCTGGATCGAGAGCAGCAGCGTGAAGGCGCCGAGGTCGCGCCAGGAGGCGACCTCCGGGGCGCTGCCGTTGTCGAAGGCGGTCGCCTCCAGGGCGCAGCGGGCTTCGTGGAAGGCGTGGCGCAGGCGCTCCGGCGCCGCCGGCCGGCTCGCCGCGGCGCGGACGCTGCCGCCCTCCTGCCGCAGCGCCCGCCGCGCCTCGGCGGCGACGTCGAGCGGATCGCGGTCGGCGGCGTCGACGACCGCGCAGAGCAGCTCGCGACCGCCGACCGAGTGCGGCGCGACGACCGCCGGGCAGGCGTCGGCGGCGAGCGCCCGTTCGAGCGCCGCGGCGCTCGCGGCCGGGTGCTCGAGGTCGAAGACGAGGACGGCGGCCTCCTCGCCGATCCCGAACGGCTCCAGCCGGCGGCGCAGCTCGGTCGGCTCCATGCGGCCGCCGAGCGCCCCGGCGAGCACGTCGCCGGCCAGCCGGCGCTCGGTCTCGTTGGCGACGCGGCGGCGCATCAGCTCGAGGGCGACCACGGCCACGGCCTGCTGCAGGATCAGCCGCTCGAAGTCCCCGAGCCCGCCCGAGTCGCGGACGATCACCACCCAGGCCTGCGGCGGCCCGCCGCCGGGCGAGACAACCGGATGGGCGAGCGCCCGGCCGGCCACCGAAGGGTGCGAGGGCACGAAGGGATGGCCGTCGCCGGAGTGGCCGAGCGCCTCCTTGCGGATGCCGGCGATCGCGTCGGCGGAGAGCTGGCGGCGGAAGCCGCGCCCGGCGAGGCGATCGCCGCGGCTGTCGAGGATCGCCACGGTACCGCCGACCGCGGAGGCGATCGTCGCGGCGATCTCCTCCAAGCCACGCTCCTCGAGGACCAGCCGCTCGAGCCGCCGCTGCACCGCGATCCCCCGCTGCAGGACCTCGTACTGCTCGTTGACGAGGCGCGCGAAGGCCTTCTCAGTGATCGCGATGAACGGGGTCGAGTAGGGCACCTCGAAGAGCGGGAAGTCGCGCTTCTCGGCCTCGTCGACCAGCGCCACCGGCAGCTCCTGGTGGTTGAAGCCGGTGCCGAGACCGAGCCCGGCGAGGTTGCTGTCGGCGAGCAGCTGGACGAACTTGCGCTGCTTGGGGGCGCTGTCCAGCGGGATCCCCGTGGTCAGCATCAGCTCGCCGCCGGAGAGCCACGGCGTCGGGTCCTCGAGCTCGGAGATGTGGACCCAGCGCACCGGTGAGGCGACCGCCTTGCCGCCGGCCGCCAGTTCGAGGTCGAGCTCGTCGAGCAGGCTCTGGACGGTGAGCAAGCGCGCCCCTATCTCACTACCTGGTCCCAGGCCTCGGTCAGCACCGCGCGCAGCGTGTCGTGGATCTCTTCGAACTGCTCGGTGTCGGAGATCAGCGGCGGCGCCAGCTGGATCACCGGGTCGCCGCGATCGTCGGCACGGCAGATCAGGCCTCGCTTGTAGAGCTCGGCGGAGAGGAAGCCGCGCAGCAGGCGCTCGGACTCCTCGTCGTTGAAGGTCTCTTTCGTTTCCTTGTCCTTGACCAGCTCGATCGCCTGGAAGAAGCCGGCGCCGCGGACGTCGCCGACGATCGGGAGGTCGTGCAGGGTCTCGAGCATGCCGCGGAACTCGGCCTCCTTGGCGAGCACGTGGCCGCAGAGGTCCTCGCGCTCGAAGACGTCGAGGTTGGCCATCGCGATCGCCGCGGCGACCGGGTGCCCGGCGAAGGTGAAGCCGTGGGCGAAGGAGGCGTTCCCCTCCATGAACGGCGCGGCGACGGTGTCGGAGGCGATCATCGCGCCCATCGGCGCGTAGGCCGAGGTCAGCGCCTTGGCGACGGTGATGATGTCGGGCACGTAGCCAAACCGTTCGCAGCCGAAGTAGTGGCCGAGCCGGCCCCAGGCGCAGATCACCTCGTCGGAGATCATCAGCACGTCGTAGCGGTCGCAGATCTCGCGCACCTGCTGGAAGTAGCCGTCGGGCGGGACGAAGCAGCCGCCGGCGTTCTGGACCGGCTCGAGGATCACCGCGGCGACCGACTCCGGTCCCTCGAAGACGATCCGCTCCTCGATCGCGTCCGCCGCCCAGGTCGGCTCGCGCTCCTCGGGCCAGCGGTAGACGTTGGTGTTGGGGACGTGGCAGGCGCCGGGCGTCATCGGTTCGAACTGGGTCCGCAGCTCGGTGATCCCGGTCGCCGAGAGCGCCCCCATCGTCGTCCCGTGGTAGGCGACCTCGCGGGCGATCAGCTTGTGCTTCTGGCCTTTGCCGTGCATGCGGTGGTAGTTGCGGGCCAGCTTCAGCGCCGACTCGACCGCCTCGCCGCCGCCGTCCGTGAAGAAGACCCGGTTCAGCTCCCCCGGCGCCAGCGAGGCGACCCGCGCCGCCAGTTCGATCGCCCGCGGGTGGGCGTAGCTCCAAAGGGTGTAGAAGTCGAGCTCCTCGACCTGGCGCGCCGCCGCTTCGCCGTACTCGCTGCGGCCGTGGCCGGCGTTGACGCAGAACAGCCCGGAGAGGCCGTCGAGGTAGCGGTTGCCGCGCTCGTCGTAGACGTAACAGCCCTCGGCGCGCGAGATGATCGGGATCTCGTGCTCGGCGTCGTAGCCGCCCATGCGTGAGAAATGCATCCAGAGGTGTCGGCGAGCAAGCTGCTGGAGCCCGGTGTCGACTGACTGAGACGCGGTGGCCATACGACTCTCCTCTTCTCTCGCTACGACGTTATGGACAAAGCTAGAGCCAAGGTGGCACAGACGCAAGTGGTCTATGGGTCAAGCCAGGTCCGTTCATTTGTACATCAAGTACAAGAGGCTCCTGTGCTTTTGGGACATCCGCCACTTGCGTTGGTGTCCGCGGGGGCTTACCGTCGCTCCTGGAAGCCGTAGCTCGGCACGGCCACGCACGAGAGGGGGTACCCGGATGGAGAGCTCAGCAGTCCCGGCGAGCCCCGACGCGGGTGCGCCCAAGGCAGGGGCCCATCACGACAAGGGGTTGAAAGCCGACGCGATCACCTTCAGCGACGGGCTGGTGATCGCGCTCGCCTCGACCGCCCCTGCCTACTCGCTGGCCGCGGTGATCGGCTCGATCGTCGTGATCGTCGGCTTCCAGGCGCCGGCGGCGCTGCTGCTCTCGTTCGTGCCGATGTTCTTCATCGCCGCGGCCTTCTACTACATGAACCGCGCCGACCAGGACTGCGGCACCAGCTTCTCCTGGGTGACCCGGGCGATCGGGCCGCAGGCCGGCTGGATCACCGGCTGGGCGATCTGCGTCACCGGGATCCTCGTGATCGGCTCGCTCGCCGATGTCGCCGCCTACTCCTTCTTCGATCTGGTCGGGGCCGAATCGCTGGTCGAAAGCAAACTCGCGGTCACGCTCCTCGCGCTCGCGATCATCGCTCTGATGACGACGATCTGCGTGCTCGGGACCGAACTCTCGGCCAACCTGCAGAAGGGGCTGATGGTCCTGCAGATCGGCCCGCTGCTGCTGTTCGCCGGGGTGGCGCTGTTCAAGGTCCTCGCCGGCGACGGGCCGCCCGCGGCGGTCGATCCCTCCTTCTCCTGGTTCAACCCGTTCGAGATCTCCAGCGGCGGCGCCCTGACCGGAGCGCTGCTGCTCGGCGTCTTCATCTACTGGGGCTGGGAGAGCGCGGTCAACCTCAACGAGGAGACCGAGGGCGAGGCGACCGCGCCGGGGCTCGCCGGTCTGCTCAGCACGGTGATCCTGCTGGTCGCCTACCTCGGCGTGGCAACCGCGCTGGTCGCCTGGAAGGGCGCCGCCGGGGCGGAAAAGTTCGACGACAACGAAGCGATCCTCTCCAACTACGCGACCAGCGTGCTCGGCGAACCGCTCGGCGCCCTCGTCCTGCTCGCCGTCGTCGTCTCGGCCCTGGCCTCGACCCAGACGACGATCCTGCCGGCCTCGCGCACCTCGCTCTCGATGGCCCGCGCCGAGGCGATGCCCGCCGCCCTCGGCGAGGTCAGCAAGCGCTTCTTCACGCCGGTGGTCTCGACCGTGGCGATCGGGGTACTGGCCGTCGCGTGGTACCTGCCCTCGAAGCTGGTCAGCGAAAACTTCCTCTTCGACTCGCTCTCGGCGCTGGCGTTGATGATCGCCTTCTACTACGCCTTCACCGGCGTCGCCTGCGTCCTCTACTACCGGCGCGAGCTGACCAAATCGGTGAAGAACTTCCTCTTCGTCGGCGTCGCCCCGGCGATCGGGGCGGTGCTGCTCGGGTACCTCTTCGTCAAAGCGCTGGTCGACTACGCGGATCCGGAAAACTCGTACACCGGAGAATCGTGGTTCGGGGTCGCCCCGCCGGCTGTGATCGGGGTCGGGTTCATCCTGCTCGGCGTCGTCCTGCTGGCCCTCTGGCGCTGGCATCGCAAGCAGCCGTTCTTCCTGCGCAGGCGCGAAGTCGCGCCCCACGGGTTCCTCGACAACCCGGCAATCGAACCGAAACCCGCGCTCGCGGAGGGGAAGTAGAGCTGCCGTGAACACCGATCCCAACTCCCCCAGCGTCGAGCTCCGCGGCGTCACCAAGCGCTTCGGCGAGTTCACCGCTGTCGACGATCTCAGCCTCACCCTGGGCAGCGGCGAATTCTTCACCCTGCTCGGGCCGAGCGGCTGCGGCAAGACGACGACGCTGCGGATGATCGCCGGCTTCGAGCAGCCGAACGAGGGTGAGATCCGGATCGAGGGAACCGACGTCGCCGGGCTGCCGCCGCACAAGCGCCCCACCAACACCGTCTTCCAGAGCTACGCGCTGTTCCCGCACCTCAGCGTCGAGGACAACGTCGCCTTCGGGCTGAAGCGGCAGCGGGTGAGCAAGGATGAGATCGGCGAGCGGGTCGCGGCCGAGCTGCGCCGGGTCGGGCTGGCGGCGGAGGCGCGGCGCAAGCCGGCGCAGCTCTCCGGCGGCATGCAGCAGCGGGTGGCGCTGGCGCGGGCGCTGGTCAACCTGCCGAAGGTGCTGCTGCTCGACGAGCCGCTCGGGGCGCTCGACCTGAAACTGCGCAAGGGCCTGCAGGTCGAGCTGAAACGGATCCAGCGCGAGGTCGGCATCACCTTCGTCTACGTCACCCACGACCAGGAGGAGGCGCTGACGATGAGCGACCGGATCGCGGTGATGAACCGCGGCCGGGTCGAACAGATCGACGGCGCCGAGGAGGTCTACGAGCGGCCGACCACGACCTTCGTCGCCGGCTTCATCGGCGTCTCCAACCTGATGCCGGGAACGGTCTCGGCGCCGGGGATGGTGAAGCTCGACAGCGGGCCGGAGGTCGCCGGGAACACCGAGCCACTCACCCCGGGCCAGGGCTGCGCCGCGGTGGTGCGGCCGGAGAAGCTGCGGATCGAGCTGGCCGGCGGCGCGTCGCCGGCGCCCGGCACGCCGCAGGTCGAAGGGGTGGTCGAGAGCTCGATCTACCTCGGCACCGCGACCCAGATCGTCGTCGACCTCGGCGAGGACGTGCGGATGACCGTCCTGGTTCCGAACGCCGACGAGGCCGAGCGCCAGCGACTGCCCGGAGGGGGTGCCCGTGTCGTCCTCAGCTGGGAGCCCGAGCACATGCACGTGGTGACGGAAACGCCGGCCGAACGGAAGACGGAGCCGGTGGCTGAGCTTGCAACCAACGAGGAAGGATGAGGGCGATGGGACAGCGCAGAGCAGGCAGGGGGACGTTGGTGATCGCGGCCTTGGTGGCGGCGCTCGTCCTGTCCTTGGGCTTGGCGGCGTGCGGCGGCGACGTCGGCGGCGGCAACACCGAAGACGTCAGCGTCGCCGAAGGCGGCAAAGTCGAAGGCGAGCTGACGATCTCCAACTGGCCCGGCTACATCGACGAAGGACCGCAGGGCACGATCGCCCAGTTCGAAAAAACCACCGGGGTGAAAGTCGACTACATCGAAGACGTCAACGACAACAACACCTTCCTCGGGAAGATGCAGCCGCAGCTCGAACAGGGCGAGTCGGGCGGCCGCAGCATCTTCGTCGTCACCGATTGGATGGCGAAACAGATGTTCGACCTCGGCTACCTGCAGGAAATCGATCCCGAAGACATTCCCACGGTGTTCGAAAACATGACCGCGAATCTGAGGGATCCCTCGTTCGACCCGGGGCGGAAATTCTCGATCCCGTGGCAGAGCGGGATGACCGGGATCTGGGTCGACACCGCCAAGGCCCCGGACATCAAATCGATCAACGATCTCTTCGACCCGAAATACAAGGGCAAAGTCACCTTCCTCGAAGAGATGCGCGACACCGTGCCGCTGGTGATGAAGGGCGAAGGGGTCGATCCCGAGGAGGCCAGCAACGAGGACTGGCTGAAAGCGATCGAAAAAGTCAAGGGAGCAGCCGTATCGGGGCAACTGCGCCGCTTCACCGGCAATGACTACACCGAGGAACTGAACGCCGGCAACCTCGTCGCCGCGGTCGGCTGGTCCGGCGACGCCTCGATCGTCAACAACCCGAACGCCGAATGGCGGATGCCGACCGAGGGCTGCGTGCTCTGGTCGGACAACATGGTGATCCCGATCGGGGCGCCGAACGTCGGCGCCGCCTTCGGTTGGATGGACTTCGTCTACGAACCCAAAGTCGCGGCAGGCCTGACCGAATACATCACCTACGTCTCGCCGGTCGAAGGGGTCAAAGAACTGGTCAAACCGGAGCTGGCGAATGACCCGCTGGTCTTCCCGTCGGCGAAATTCCAGGAGAACTGCTCGACCCAGGACTCGCCGCCGGACGTCGAAGAAGCCTCCAAAGCGTGGGCAGAAGTGCTCGCCGGCTGAGGTAGGCAGATGAGCCTGAAGCAGCGCCTGGTCCCCTATTGGCTCCTGGGACCAGGGCTGCTCTGGCTGATCCTCTTCTTCGTCGTGCCCATGTACTTCATGGGCGAACTGGCACTGCGCTCGGGGACGCTGGTCGCCGGGTACACCTTCGATTGGGCCTGGACGAACTTCCCCGACGCGCTCTCCGGGAACACCGAGCAGATCGTGCGCTCCTTCTTTTACGCGGGGGCGGCGACGTTGCTGGCGCTGCTGATCGGCTATCCGCTGGCCTACGCGATCGCCTTCCGCGGCGGCCGCTTCCGGCTGCTGCTGCTGTTCGCGGTGATCGCGCCCTTCTTCACCACCTACCTGATCCGCACGATCGCCTGGAAAACGATCCTCAGCGACGACAGCCCGGTCGTCGACGTGCTCGAAGTCCTCTCGCTGGCTCCGGGCGACGGGCGCATCCTCGCCACCTCCGGCGCGGTGATTGCCGGGCTCACCTACAACTTCCTCCCCTTCATGATCCTGCCCCTCTACGCGAGCCTCGAGCGGCTCGACCTGCGCTTGATCGAGGCCGCCAAGGACCTCTACTCCTCCTCGCGCACGGCCTTTCTGAAGGTGACCCTGCCGCTGACGATGCCGGGGATCGTCGCCGGGGTCCTGCTCACCTTCATCCCCGCCTTCGGCGACTACATCAACGCCCAGCTGCTCGGCGGGCCGCAGCAGGCGATGGTCGGCAATGTGATCCAGAACCTCTATCTGAACCAGCGCAACTACCCGGAAGCGGCGGCGCTCTCCTTCCTGATGATGGCCCTGATCCTGATCGCGGTCACGGCCTACATCCGCTTCGCCGGGGTCGGCGCCTTCATGGGCGATGAGGAGGAGAAAGCCTGATGGGCGCCTTCTCCCGAGCCTGGGCCTGGCTGCGCCACCAGGCGCTGCCGATCTACGCCGCGCTGGCGACCGCCTACCTGCTGATCCCGATCGCCGTGGTGGCGATCTTCTCCTTCGGCGCGACGCCTAAAGGGAAACTCACCTTTGCCCTCGACGAAGGCTTCACCTTCGAATACTGGGAAACGATGTTCGACATCGAAGCGCTGAACGAAGCGCTGCTGACCAGCATCGAGCTGGCGGCGCTGGCGACGGTGATCGCGACCGCGATCGGGACGGCGATGGCGATCGCCCTGGTCCGCCACCAGTTCAAGGGCCGCCGGGTCGCCAATCTGCTGATCGTGATTCCGATGGCGACGCCGGAGGTCGTGATCGGCGCCTCCCTGCTCTCGATGTTCATCTACGCCAACTTCGCGCTCGGCTTCTCCACCCTGCTGATCGCCCACGTGATGTTCTGCATCAGCTTCGTGGTCGTGGTCGTGCGCTCGCGCCTGATCGGCTTCGACCGTCGGCTCGAGGAGGCCGCCGCCGACCTCGGCGCGACCCCCTGGGCGACCTTCCGCCTGGTCACCCTGCCGCTGATCCTGCCTGGCGTGATCGCCGCCGGGATGCTCGCCTTCGCGCTCTCGATCGACGACTTCGTGATCTCCAACTTCAACTCGGGGACGACCGTGACCTTCCCGCTCTACGTCTACGGCGTCAGCCTCCGCGGCATCCCCGTCCAGGTCAACGCGATCGCCACCCTGATCTTCATCGTCGCCTCGATCGCCGCGATCGCCGTGATCTGGCAGCAGCGCCGCGCCGAGCGCATGGCCGCCGTCGCCCCCGAGCCCCCCGCAGCCTCCTAGCTCCGGCGACCGGACTAGCGGCCGATGTGGAAGCCGATCAGCTTCGGGATCGAAGCGACGGCGGAGGCGACCTTGCCGGGGGTGCGGCCGGCCAGCTCGGCCTCCTCTTTGGCCTTGATCCCGAGACGGATCGCCTCGCCGCCGAGCCAGTGGAAGGGCTCGGGCGGGACGCGGTTGACCTTCGAGTCGACGAAGGCGAGGGCGGCCTCGGCGTCGCGGCGGTCGAGGGCGAGGGCGGCGAGCGTGCGGCCGACCATGTTCGAGGGGCCGACCCCGTTGCCGGTGTAACCGGCGGCGGCGAAGGCGCGGCCGCGGCGCTGGGTGAGGACGACCGGGAGGTGCGAGGGCGAGGCGTCGATCGGGCCGCCCCAGGCGTGGGTGATCCGCTTGCCGGCCAGCCCCGGGAAGTAGTCGAGGAGGTGGGCACGGACCGCGGCGACGACATCGGCGTCGAGCTCGGACCGTCCCTTGACCCGGGCCCCCATCGCGATCCGGCCGCCCCCCCAGCCGAAGGCGATGCGCCCGTCCGGGGTGGTCCGCATGTAGTGCAGGAGGGCGCGCGAGTCGGTGACGCACTCGCCGCCGGTCCAGCCGATCTCGGCCAGCAGCTCCGGCACGGGCTCGGTCAGCACGATGTGCGAGGAAGCGACCGAGAGCCGCCCGCGGAAGGGACCGTGCCGGCCCTTCGCGGCACCGCCCAGCGCCAGCACCGCGCGGGCCGCGCGGACCTCGCCGCCGGGCGTGCGCGCCCGCACTTCCCCGTCTCCTTCGCGGAAGGAGCGGACCGGCGAGCGCTCGTAGATCTCGACCCCGGCCGCGAGCAGGCGCTCACGCAAGCCCAGGGCCAGCCGGGCCGGCTGCAGCGTCGCCGAGCCCGGGCAGGCGGCACCCCCGCGGAAGGCCGGGGAGGCGCAGCGGGCGGCGACCTCGGCGGCGCTCAGCGGCACGACCTTCTCCGGGACGCCGAGCTCGCGGCAGGCGTCGGCCGCCGCGTGCCAGACCCCGTCGTGCGCCGCGGCGGTGGAGACGTGGACGTACTCGGTCGGGTGGAACCAGGCGTCGAGCCCCTGCTCGGCACAGAAGGAGCCGATCCGCCCGACCGCCGCCTCGGCGGCGCGGGCGACGGCCAGCGCCGGGCTCGGCCCCCAGCGGTCGCGCATCGAGGCCAGCGACCACCACATCGCGTTGCAGAAGCCGCCGTTGCGGCCGCTCGGCCCCTGCCCGCAGAGCTCCGCCTCGAGCAGGACGACCCGCGCCGCCGGCTCCAGCTGCTTCGCGTACCAAGCGCTCCAGAGGCCGGTGTAACCGCCGCCGACGACCAGCACGTCGGCCTCGATCGCGGCGTCGAGCGGCGGCGCCGGGGCGGGCTCGCCCGCCTCCGCCAGCCAGTAGCCGAGTGCCGTGTGCTCCATCGCGCACAGTCTCGCGGACCGGCCTGCTCCGCAGGCGCTGAAATCCGCCCAGAGGCCCCGCCATGCAGGCGTAGACTCGATTCGGTGACCGATTCAGGGCCGAGTCAGGACGCGACCCCCTTCGTCGACGCCCTGCTCGCCTACGCGGCGCGCGAGCCGGGCCGCTTCCAGGTCCCCGGCCACAAGGGCGGCGCCGGCGCCGACCCGAAGCTGCGCGAGCTGGTCGGCGAGGCGGGGCTGCGCAACGACGTTCCCTCGGTCACCGAGGGGGTCGACATCGGCCCCGAACCGACGCCCTTCCAGCAGGCGCAGCTGCTCGCCGCCGACGCCTGGGGGGCGGCCCGCACCTGGTTCCTGATGAACGGCGCCTCGCAGGGCAACCACACCACCTGCCTGGCCCTCGCCCACTACGGCAGCCAGGTCGTCGTCCAGCGCAACGTCCATTCCTCGGTGATCGACGGGCTGGTGCTGAGCGGGATGCGGCCGACCTTCGTCTCACCGCAGCTCGACCCGGAGCTGGGGATCGCCCACGGGCTCACCCCCGACTCGCTCGCCGCCGGGCTCGACGCCACCCCCGGCGCGGTCGCCGCGATGGTCGTCTCGCCGACCTACTTCGGCGCCTGCGCCGACGTCGCCGCCCTGGCCGAGGTCGCGCACGCGCGCGGCGTGCCGCTGATCGTCGACGAGGCCTGGGGCGCCCACCTGCACTTCAGCGACGCCCTGCCGCCCGACGCGCTGGCCAGCGGCGCCGACCTCGTCACCTCCTCGACCCACAAGATCGTCGGCAGCCTGACCCAGGCGGCGATGCTCCACCTCGGCCACGGCGGCCGGCTCGACCCGGCGATCGTCGACCGCTGCGTCAGCCTGGTCGAAACGACCAGCCCCAGCGGCCTGCTGACCGGCTCGCTCGACGCCGCCCGCCGCCAGGCGGCGGTGCACGGGGGCGAGCTGCTGGAGGAGACTCTGACCGCGGTCGCGAGGACCCGCGAGGCGGTCGCCGCGACCCCCGGGCTGGCGGTGCTCGACGCGAGCCTGGTCGGACAGCCCGGGATCGCCGGCTGGGACCCGCTGCGGCTCTCGATCGACGTCCGCGGCACCGGCTCGACCGGCTACAAGCTGGCGCACTCGATCTTCCACTCGCACGGGATCGACTTCGAGCTCTACTCGGAGAACATCGTCGTCGCGATCTTCGGCCTCGGCGAGTCGGCGGCTGCCGCCGGCGAACGGCTGGTCGCGGCGCTGCGCGAGGCGGTCGCCGAGCTCGGTGCCGAGCCCGGCCCGCCGCAGGAGAAGCTGGCGCCGCCGCCGCCCTGGGGCGAGCTGGTGCTGACCCCGCGCGAAGCCTTCCTCGGCCCACAGGAGGTGATCCCGTTCGACGCCGCCGCCGGGCGGATCGCCGCCGAGGGGCTCGCCGCCTACCCGCCCGGCATCCCCAACGTGCTGCCGGGCGAGCGGCTGAGCGCGGAGACGCTCGAATACATCCGCGAGAGCGTTGCCCACGGCGGCTACGTGCGCGGCGGTTCCGACCGCCAGCTGAAGACGCTGCGCGTCGCCCGCTGACCATCTAGGGTCCGGCGATGGCCAGCTACGACGCGATCGCCGACCTGCCGCTCGAGATCGAGTCCTGCTCCTTCGAGGGCCTGGAACTGGTCCTCGGCGAGTTCGAACGGCTGACCACGGTGATCACGTTCAGCGGCGGCGGCCACGAGGGGATCGGCGAAGACGTCACCTACGACGCGGTCGACCACGTCGCCCAGCAGAGCGCCGGTCCGCCCGAGGGGCTCGCCGGCACCTACACCTTCGACGGGTTCTCGCAGAAGCTCGCCGGGATCGACCTCTTCGCCGCCGGCGGCCCCGAGCGCGAGATGTCGATCGACTACCGCCGCTGGGCCTTCGAGTCGGCGGCGCTCGACCTGGCCCTGCGCCAGGCCGGGACCAACCTGGCGGCGATTCTCGGCCGCGAGCCGCGCCCGCTGAACTTCGTCAGCTCGATGCGGCTGGCCGGCTTCGACCCCGAGGCCAGGTCGACGATCGAGCCGCTGCGCGAACGGCTCGCCGTCTACCCCACCCTGCGCTTCAAGCTCGACCCGTTCAACGACTGGGACGACGAGCTGATCGACGCGCTCGTCGAGACCGGCGCCGTCGACTCGCTCGACCTCAAGGGCTTCTACAAAGGCACCCCGGTCGACGTCGTCACCGATCCCGGGCTCTACGCGAAGCTGATCGAGAAGTTCCCCGACGCCTGGCTCGAGGACCCCGACGTGACCGACGAGACCCGGCCGCTGCTCGATCCCGTCTCCGAGCGGGTCACCTGGGACGCGCCGATCCACTCGATCGCCGACATCGAGGCGATGCCATGGTCGCCGCCGAAGACGGTCAACGTGAAGCCCTCGCGCTTCGGGCCGATCTCCAACCTGTTCGCCGCCTACGACTACTGCGAGGAGCGCGGGATCGGCGCCTACGGCGGCGGCCAGACCGAGCTCGGCCCGGGCCGCGGCCAGATCCAGTACCTGGCCGCGATCTTCCATCCCGACACGCCCAACGACGTCGCGCCAAGCGGCTACAACGACCCGGCCCAGGCGACCAAACCGGGCCTCCCGTCGAGCCCGCTCGAGCCGTCGATCGACGAGCTCGGCTTCCGCTGGCTCGTCTAACTGGAACGCGGTTGTCCCCGCATATCGGGGACTTCTGCGTTCGGTTGGCCTAACGGTTGCTTCGGCCGACCGAACTCTTAAATTCGGCTACGTTGGGTTCTCCCCCGCCCCGCCGACAAGGAGCTTTGAGATGGCAGACAAGTCTTTCGCCGACGCGCTCAACGAGCAGATCGCCAACGAGTTCGCGGCCTCGCAGCAGTACATCGGCGCCGCCGTCTACTACGACGCCGAGACCCTGCCCCGCCTCGCCAAATTCTTCTACCGGCAGGCGTTGGAGGAGCGCGAGCACGCGATGATGATGATCCAGTACCTGCTCGACGTCGACGAGCCGGTCCACATCCCGGCGCTGAGCTCGGTCGAGACGACCTACTCGAACAGCTCGGAGCCGGTGAAGATGGCGCTCGACCAGGAGAAACGGGTCAGCAACGAGATCTTCGCCCTGTTCGAGCTCGCCCGCGACCTCAAGGACTACCGGGCCGAGCAGTTCCTGCAGTGGTTCGTCAAGGAGCAGGTCGAGGAGGTGGCGCTGATGGGCGACCTCCTGAACGTGGTCGAGCGCTCGGCCGAGAACCTGCTGCTGGCCGAGGAGTACATCGCCCGGGAGAGCTTGGGCGAGGAGGGCTCGGACCCGATTTCTCCTCCGGGGGCCGGCGGTTACGGCTGGGCAGCTGCTGGGGTCTTTGGTGGGTCCTGAAAACACTTGGAGCGCGCGCAGCGAGCGGTTTTTCTGGACCCTCCAAAGACCCCAGCCCCGGTCCGTCTCACTTGACGGCCGAAGGAGCAGTCGCTTTGAGCAAGAGGCCCAAGGTCACCCAGCTTTCGCAAAAGCTGGGGTGACTCGGGGAGTTCGCGGGGTTCG
>JAWVEZ010000108.1:0-10811 GCA_033856455.1 Solirubrobacterales bacterium
GCGAGAGCTCTGAGCGTCCTACCGCGTAGACGCCGCGGTAGATGGGGCGCAGGCGGCCGGTCTTCAGGCGGTGCTCGATGGCGCTCCTGGTGAATCCGAGCGCCAGCAGCTGCCGCCACGCCACCACTCCATGCTGGCGCCGCGTGAGCCGCCAGGCCGCCCTGTTTCGCGCTCGATGTTCTGTACACGCCATAGCGTGTATGAGGCATCGAGCGCGGTTGGGTCTCCCCCCTTTCAGGCAGGGGCTTGCCGGGCTTGCGCCCGGCCTGCCCCTCCTAGGTAGGCGACGAGGGCCGGCCCCCCAGCCGACCCTCGCTCTCCCGCCGTAAGTCTTATTTGATGTGGACGCCCGAGATCGCGCGGGAGATGACCAGCCGCTGGATCTCTGAGGTGCCCTCGAAGATCGTGTAGATCTTCGAGTCGCGGTGCATCCGCTCAACCGGGAACTCGCGGGTGTAGCCGTTGCCGCCGAGGATCTGGATCGCCCGCTCGGTGGTCCAGACCGCGACCTCGCCGGCCTTCAGCTTCGACATCGAGCCCTCGGCGTTCTCGAAGGTCTGGCCGGTCCGGCCCATCCAGGCGGCGCGCCAGACGAGCAGGCGAGCGGCGTCGATCTCCATCTTCATGTCGGCGAGCGCGAAGGCGATCGCCTGGTTCTCGATGATCGCCCTGCCGAACTGTTCGCGCTCCTTGGCGTAGTCGAGGGCGTACTCGTAAGCGGCGCGGGCGATGCCGAGAGCCTGGGCTCCGACCGTCGGCCGGCTCGCCTCGAAGGTCTGCATCGCCGCCTGCGACTTCGCTTTCTTGCCTTCGCGGACCCGCGCCAGGCGTTCGTCGAGCTTCTCTTTGCCGCCCAGCAGGCAGGAGCCCGGGACACGGCAGTCGTCGAGGTGGACGTCGGCGGTGTGCGAGGCGCGCAGGCCGTGCTTCTTCACCTTGGCGCCTTGCTCGCAGCCCGGCGTGCTCGGCGGGATCACGAAGGCGGCGTGGCCGCGCGAGCCGAGCTCGCGGTCGACCGAGGCGATGACCACGTGGATGTTGGCGATGCCGCCGTTGGTCGCCCAGGCCTTCTGGCCGTTGATCACCCATTCGTCCTTGGCCTCGTCGTACTTGGCGGTGGTGCGAATGGCGGAGACGTCCGAACCGGCATCAGGCTCGGAGGCGCAGAACGCCCCGAGCTTGACGTCGTCCGGCGTGCCAAAGCACTGGGGGATCCACTCCCCCATCTGCTCCGGGGTTCCCTGCCCGAAGATCGCCGCGACCGCGAGCGAGGTGCCCATGATCGCCATGCCGATGCCGGCGTCGCCCCAGAACAGCTCCTCGTTGGCGATCGGCATCGTCAGCCCGGTCTCGTCCGCGAAGAACTGACCCAGGGCTTCGAAGCTGTAGAGGCCGATCCCGGCGGCCTCCTGGATCACCGGCCAGGGCGTCTCCTCGCGCTCGTCCCATTCGGCGGCAGCGGGCCGCACGACGCCCGCGGCAAAGCCGTGGACCCAGTCGCGGATGTCCTTCTGGTCCTGATTGAGCTCGAGCGTGAACGCGGGACCGGTCTGCTCGGGGTCGGAGCCGTTGCCCGTTCCCGTCAGAACCTCGTCAGCGTTCACCTCGGCAACAGCAGCCGCCTCTGACATGGCGGCGATCTTACATGAAACCGTGTCGTTGTCAGAAATCCGTGTCGACGTGCGAGCCGGTGCTCAGACGTCGCGCAGGTCGAAGGCGCGCAGGCCCTCGGAACCGCCGTCGGTGCAGTCGAAGAAGCGGCGGTTGACACAGCCGTAGGACTCGCCCGAGCCCTCGTAGGCGCGCTCGACCGAGAACTGGCAGTGGGGCAGCGGCTCGCCGGTCATCTTGACGCCGCCGAAGCCGCCGGGCTCGAGCACCGCCCGCAGGTCGATCTCGGCTCCGAACACTTCCTGCAGGCAGCCGACGTACTGCTGACCGGTGAGGCGGTCGACGTAGCTGTAGAGGAAGCGGCAGCCAAGCTCGACACAGCCGCGCGGCTCGACCATCTTGTCGCAGAAGGAGCGGCACTGGCGGCACTCCCCGAGCTCGGTGCGCGTAGCGGTCATGTGCGAAGTCTAGGGACCCGAGACCGCGGAACCAAGCGGTTTTGCCGGTTCAAGCGGCGAGGACGCCGGTGCTCAGGATCTGGTCCAGGTCGTTGCGCAGGCCGGCCGAGGGACGGACGCGGTAATCGCTGCCGAAGCGCAGCTTCCTCGGCCCCTCGCTCGTGTTGACGACGATGTGGACGTCGGCGTCGCCTTTGTGGTGTTCGCAGACCGCCTTCAGCTCGGCGAGCAGCTCGGGATTGACGTCGGCGAGGTCGAGGGTCAGCTCGAACGGCCCGGCCGTGACCGCCGGCGCGTTCTTCGCGGCGCTGGCGATCTCGGCGCCGTCGGGTTCGAAGCGCTGCGCCTCCTGCACGACCAGCTTGGTCTCGCCGCGGTCCTTGTGGTCGAGGCGGCCGCGCACGAGGACGATCGCGTCCGGCGCGATCACCGCCGCGCTCTCCGCCTGGTCGGCCTTGAAGACCAGCATCTCGACCTGTCCCTCGACGTCGTCGAGGGTCGCGAACATCATCTGGCTGCCGCTCTTGGTGCGGATTTTTTTGCAGTCGACGACGATCCCGCCGACCGTCACCCAGGCGCCGTCCGGCTTGCCGGCAAGCTGCGCCAGGCCGCAGTCGACGCGCTGGCGCAGCGCCGGGCCGACTTCGGCCAGCGGGTGCGAGGAGAGGTAGGTGCCGAGCGTCTCCTTCTCCAGCGCCAGCAGCTCGGCGCGGTCGAACTCGACGGCGGAGATCGGCGGCCGCTGGTGCACGGCCTGGGACTGCGTCCCCCCTCCCCCGCCTTCGTCGCCGAAGTCGAAGATCGAGCCCTGACCCATCTGCGCGTCCTCCTGCGCCTTCTGGCCGGCCGACTGCGCCGCCGGCAGCGCTTCCAGCATGCCTTTGCGGGTCGCCTCGGTCGAGTCGAGCGCGCCGCACTTGATCAGGCATTCGATCGCGCGTTTGTTGACCGCCCGGGAGTCGACCCGCTCGCAGAAGTCCCAGATCGACTCGATCGGCCGCTCCTCACGGGCGCGGATGATCGCCTCGACCGCCTGGTGGCCGACGTTCTTGACCGCGTCGAGGCCGAAGCGGATCGCGTTCTCGGAGACGACGAAGCTGTGGTCGGAGGTGTTGACGTCGGGCGGCAGCACGTCGATCCCCATCTCCGCGCAGCGGTTGACGAAGAACGGCACCTTGTCTTTGGTGCTCATCACCGAGGAGATCACCGCCGCCATGTACTCGGCCGGGTAGTTGGCCTTGAGGTAGGCGGTGCGGTAGGAGATCAGCGCGTAGCAGGCGGCGTGCGACTTGTTGAACGAGTAGTCGGCGGCGGCTTCGTTCAGCTTCCAGAGGTCGGCGGCGACGTTCGGGGCGGTGCCGGATTCGGCCAGCCCCTGCATGAATTTGTCTTTCATCGTCGCCATCAGGTCGCGCTTCTTCTTGCCGACCGCCTTGCGCAGGTCGTCCGCCTCGGCGCCGGAGAAGCCGGCCATCTCGCGGGCGATCGCCATCAGCTGCTCCTGGTAGAGGACGCAGCCGTAGGTCGACTCGGTGAAGGCGCGCAGGCGCTGGTCGGGGTAGGTGACCGAGGCCGGGTTGCGCTTGCCCTTCGCGTAGGCGGGGATGTAGGCCATCGCCCCGGGGCGGTAGAGGGCGACCAGGGCGACGATGTCGTCGAACTCGGTCGGCCGCACCTTCTTCATCGCCTCGCGCATGCCCTCGGACTCGAGCTGGAAGACGCCGGTCGAGTCGCCTCTGGCGAGCATCTCGAAGGTCTTCGCGTCGTCGATCGGGATCGCTTCCATGTCGACCCGCTCGCCGCGCGAGCGCTCGATGATGTCGATCGCGTCCTCGATCACGTCGAGGTTGCGAAGGCCGAGGAAGTCCATCTTCAGCAGCCCGATTTCCTCGATCGGGCCCATCGAGTACTGGGTCACGATCTTGTACTGGCGCTCGGGTTTGCCGGCGCCGTTGCCGTTCGGGCTGACGGCCGGAGCGCTGCGGTCCTCGGCCAGCTGCAGCGGCACGATCTCCTGCAGCGGCCGGTCGGCGATCACCACCGCGGCGGCGTGGATCGAGTTGTTGCGGATGATCCCCTCGAGGCCCTGGGCGACGTCGAGGATCTTTTTCGCGTCGGGCTCGGTGTCGTAGGTCCGTTTCAGCTCCTGCCCGCTCTTCAAGCACTCCTCGAAGGACGGGTTGCGACCCATGATCGGCTCCGGGATCTGCTTCGCGAGGCGGTCACCGGTCCCGTAGTCGTAGCCGAGCACGCGGGCGGCGTCGCGGGTCGCGGCGCGCGGCGCCATCTTGCCGAAGGTGATGATCTGGGCGACCGATTCGCGGCCGTATTTCTCGCCGACGTAGCGGATCATCCGCTCGCGCCCGCGGACCGAGAAGTCGATGTCGATATCCGGCATCGATTTGCGGCCGGGGTTGAGGAAGCGCTCGAAGAGCAGGTCGTTGGCGAGCGGATCGAGGTCGGTGATGTTGAGGTTGTAGGAGACGATCGAGCCGGCCGCCGAGCCGCGGCCCGGGCCGACCGCGACGCCGTTTTCCTTCGCGTAGCGGATGAAGTCCCAGACGATCAGGAAGTAGGAGCTGAAGCCCATCTCCTCGATCACCCCGAGCTCGTACTCGAGCCGCTCGACCGCCTCCGCCGGCGGCGGGTCCCCGTAGCGGGCGCGCAGGCCCTCGCCGGCGATCCGGCGCAGCATCTGCTCGGGCGCCTCCCCGTTCTCGGTCGGGTACTGCGGCAGCAGCAGGCTGCCCAGCTCGATGTCGAGCTCGCAGCGTTCGGCGATCTCCACCGAGGTCGGCACCGCGTCCGGCCACTCGGCGAACGACTCGTGCATTTCCTCGTTGCTCTTGATGTAGAACTCGTTCGTGTCGAAGCTCATCTTCGGCGCTTCTAGGGTCGACTTCGTCTGCACGCAGAGCAGCGCCGCGTGGTTGTCGAAGTCCTCGCGCCGCAGGTAGTGGACGTCCGCGGTCGCGACCAGCGGCCGGCCCAGCTCGCGGGCGAAGCGGACGATCCCCTGGTTCGCCTTGTCCTGGTCGTCGATCCCGTTCTTCTGGACCTCGAAATAGACCTGGTCGGGCCCGAATGCCTGGATCAGGTCGTCCAGATGGGCGCGAGCGTCGTCGGCGCGCTCTTCGACCAGGCGCCGGCAGAAGCGCGACTGCAGGCAGCCGGTGAGCACGATCACGCCCTCGGCGTGGGCGGCCAGCAGCTCCATGTCGACGTTGGCCTTGCCGCGCGAGAAGCCCTCGAGGAAGCCGGCCGAGGTGAGTTTGACCAGGTTGGCGAAGCCCTTGTCGCTTGCGGCCAGCAGGGTCAGGTGGTTGCGCTCGTACCGGGCCTGTTCCTTGATCGCCTTGCGATCCTCGACCAGGTAGGCCTCGAGCCCGACGATCGGTTTGATCCCGTGCTTCCTGCAGGCCTTGTAGAGGTCGACCGCCCCGTTCATCACCCCGTGGTCGGTCAGTCCCAGGGCCGGCTGCCCCAGTTCGGCGGCCCGGGCCGCCATCGCGTCAATCTTGCACGCTCCATCGAGCAGCGAGTACTCGGAGTGGGCGTGGAGATGGACGGCGGGCGTGCTCACGAGGTCCGGCGATCATGGCAATCGAGTCCGACGGACTCGGACCGCATTTGCGCAAATCAGGACCTAATTCGAACGGCTTTGTGACGACAGCGAGCCGGGGATCGGGGGAGGGGTTCCACTTAGTCTTTTTCAGGATCGAACTCCCGCCATGCGGTGATGGAGCGGCGGGAAAAAGCCACAAGACCTTACACCCCACCCCCGATCCCCGGCTCGAACCCTCAGAAGCTCACCGAAACAGGACGGCTTGTTCGCCCAGAGACCGGAGACGCATCGGGGTTCCCTTCCAGCTGCCGGCTCGGGCGCAATCCCGACGGCGCTCCGGCCGCGCCGCCGGAGTCCTCCCAGCTCGTCTCGCGCATAGCTGTTGACATTCCTCGGGGCCGCCGCGTGGGGGGATGCCGGTAGGGGTGGAACGTCTTGTGGCTTTTTCCGGGCGCTCGATCTCGGAGCGGCGGGAGCTCGATCCTGAAAAAGACTAAGTGGAACCCCTACCGGCATCCCCCACCTCCCCGCCCCCGAAGCGAATCCCAAAAGTTTTTCGTCGACCTGTCGATCTGGGCGTTTCCCGTTCGACGTAGGGTTGAAGGCAGCCATCGGGGCTGCCACCGGAACGAGGAGTTGACGATGAACTACATGCTCTTGCTGATGGGTGAGGAACCGGACTGGGAGGAGATTTCTCCGGAGGAGGCGCAGGCCAACATCGACGAAATGGGCAAGTACAACGCGGACCTGGAAGCGGCCGGGGCGATGGTCACGGGCGGAGGGCTGGAGAGCCGCAGCACGGCGACCGTCGTCCGCTTCGATCTCGGCGGCGAGACCACGGTCACCGACGGCCCGTTCATCGAGACCAAGGAGCAGCTGATGGGCTTCTGGATCATCGAGTGCGCCAACCTCGACGAAGCGCTCGCCTGGGCGAAGAAAGTGCCGCTGAAAGGGGCCTCGATCGAAGTGCGGCCGCTGATCGGCACCGCCGGCGAAGACGTCGACGGCGAGGAGCTGATCCGGCGCGGCTCCGGCCAGGGCTCCTAGCGGAGGCCGTTGCCCCCTGGGGACCGCGACAGCGTCGTCGACCGCGCCTTCCGGCAGGAGTCGGGACGGGCGGTGGCGACGCTGATCCGCGTCCTGCGCGACTTCGACGCGGCCGAAGAGGCGGTGCAGGAGGCGTTCCTCGCCGCCCTGGAGCGCTGGCCGCGCGACGGGGTTCCCGACAATCCCGGCGCCTGGATCACCCAGGTCGCCCGCAACAAGGCGATCGACCGGGTGCGGCGCGAGCGCAGCCTGCGCGACAAGGAGGCGGTGCTGGAGCGGCTGGAGGCGCTGCGGCCGCCGATCACCGGACCGGCCGAGGCGCTGGTCGCCCAGGGCGAGATCGAGGACGACCGGCTGCGGCTGATCTTCACCGCCTGTCACCCGGCGCTGGCCCCGGAGGCGCGGGTGGCGCTGACGCTGCGCACGCTCGGCGGGCTCTCGACCGCGGAGATCGCCCGCGCCTTCCTGGTCGCCGAGACGACGATGGCGCAGCGGTTGGTGCGGGCGAAAGCGAAGATCGCCAAGGCCGGCATCCCTTACCGGGTACCGGATGCCGAACAGATGCCCGAGCGCCTGCCGGGCGTCCTGGCGACGCTCTACCTGATCTTCAACGAGGGCTACCTCGCCTCCAGCGCCGAGGGGCTGATCCGCGAGGACCTCTGCGCGGAGGCGATTCGGCTGACCCGGGTGACGCTCTCGATGGTGCCCGGGGAGCCGGAGCTGCGCGGCCTCTTGGCGCTGATGCTGCTGAACGACGCGCGGCGGCCGGCGCGGGTCGACGCGACGGGGGAAGCGGTGTCACTGGAAGACCAGGACCGCTCGCTCTGGGACGCCGAGCGGATCGCCGAGGGCGTGGCGCTCTCCGAAGAGGCCGCGGCGGCCGGGCCGGTCGGCCCGTACACGGTGCAGGCGCGGATCGCCGCCGCCCATGCCACGGCGGCCAGCGCCGCGGATACCGACTGGGCGCGAATCGTCCGCCTCTACGAATGGCTGTCAAAGGTCTCCCCGAGCCCCGTGGTCGAGCTGAACCGGGCGGCAGCCGTGGCGATGGCCGAGGGACCGGAGCGAGGACTCGAGCTGATCGACGCGATCGAGGGCGTCGACGACTACCAACCGCTCCATGCCGCCCGCGCCGACCTCCTGCGCCGGCTGGGTCGAGACGCCGAGGCGGCTGCCGCCTACGAACGGGCGCTGGCGCTCAGCGAGAACCCGACCGAGCGCCGCTTCATCGAAGCCCGCAGAGCCGAGTTGTGCTGACCCGCTACCCCAAGGTCGCAGCGAGGACCGCCGCTGCCACGGCGGCGAGCAGCCCGCCGCCGAGCGAAGCGAATCCGAGAATCATCGTGCGCTGCATCGAATCGAACCGCTGATTCATTTCCGATCTGAGATCCCGAAGATCGGCATCAACCCGCTCGAACCCGCGACGCATCTCATCGCGCAGATCGTCAAGTCGCTCGTCGGTCCAGGCCTCTCTCATGGTCTCCACGAGGATAACGCTACGAGGTGTGTTGTCTACATTGGCGCGCAGATCGCTAAATCTCTGCGCCCCGGATGCGACGAATCGCGCGCGTCAGGCGCAGACCCAGGCGCCGCCGCCCGAGTCGGCCCAGATTTCCGCCGCGATCCGGTCCTGTTCGGCCTTCGGGGCGTTCTGCGGTTCGCCCCTGCCGCCGTAGAGGTCCCAGGTCGAGGGGATGATCTGGTACGCGCCGCCGGCCCCGCTCGAGGGGTTGAGAGCGCTGTAGTCGCCGCCCGACTCGCACATCACGATGTAGGTCGGGATCGAGTAGGGGCCGCCGAGCCAGCGGCCCACCTCGGCTTCGGCTTCCGCTTCGGTCGCCTGCGCTTCCTCGACCTCTTCGACCCATCCGTCGATCTTCGTGCGCAGGCCCGAGATCGCGGCTTCGCGGCTGGCGCTGACCGACTGCAGCTCGGCGGCGCTCGCCTGCGCCGCGGCGCGGACGGCGCCGATTTCCTCGCGCGCGGCCGCCAGCTCCGCTTCGTGCTCGATCGCCTCCCGCTCCAGCGCCTCGACCGCCTCGACGTCGGTCGCGACTTCGTCGCGAACCGCCTCGACCCGCTCGGCGAGGGCGCTGTCGGAGGCGGCGATCAGGTCGAGGTAGTGGCTGCGGGTGAGCAGTTCGTCGTAGTCGCCGGAGCCGAAGATCACCGTCGCGCTGTCGGGCGTGCCGGCCTCGTAGATCGCCACCAGGCGCGCCGCCAGCGCCGCCCGGGCGCGCTGCAGCCGGGCCTTCTCGGCGGCCAGCCGCGCCCGCGTGTCGTCGACCTCCTCCGCCAGCTCAGCCGACCGCGCCTGCCCTGCGGCGAGCTGACCGCTCACCTCGGCCTCGCGCGCTTGCGCGGCCGCCGCTTCGCTTTCGGCCCCGGCGAGGGCGCTGCGGCTCTGTTGCAGCTCGGCCGCCAGGGCACCCGCTTCCTCGCGGGCACCGGCCAGCTTGCCTTCGAGCTCGTCCGAGTCGGCGGCGCCGGCCAGCGGCGCCAGCACGAGGACCGCCCCCAGCAGGGCCAGGAAGGCCACGATCGGTCTAAGTTGAGCCCGCGCCACGACGGTGGCGAGGCTAGCGGAGTTTGTTAGCGACCCCTAACAAGTTGACGATAAGGCGCAAGGGATCTTGCGCCCACCGCCCGCGACCTCGCGGTCAGCCCTCGCGAACGTTGCGGCTGGCCAGGAAGCCGGCGACCGCGATACCGGCCGCGGCGAGCCCGAGGCCGATCCTGATCTCGCGCTTGTAGCGCCAGCGCAGGTACTTGTAGGCGAACTTGACCGCCTTCTTGCCCAGCTTGTCGTACATCAACTCTCCTCTTCCCCCCCGCGCTCGGTGCGAATCCGGTGCGCCAGCCGCGACTGCAGCGACCAGAGCTCGATGAAGCCTGGCGAAGCGGTCTGCGAGAAGAGCCCGCCGGACTCCGAGAAGCCGGCGAGGTCGGCGTCGTAGACCGCGTTCGGCGAGGAGCGGGTGACGACGCGGACGCTGCCTTTGTAGAGGCGCAGCCCGATCTCGCCGCTCACCTGCGCGTTGACCGCGTCCATGTAGGCATCGAGGTCGGTGCGCAACGGCTCCCACCAGAGGCCGGCGTAGACCAGGTAGCCCCACTTCTGGTCGAGCGCCGGCTTGAACTGGTTCTGGTGGATCGTCCCGACCAGCCGCTCCAGCTCCTCGTGGGCGGTGAGCACGATCGCCGCCGCCGGCACCTCGTAGATGTCGCGGACCTTGAGGCCGACGATCCGGTCCTCGATGTGGTCGACGATTCCGACCCCGTGCCGGCAGCCGATCTCGGCCGCCTGTTCGAGCAGATCGACCAGGCCCAGCCGCTCGCCGTTCAGCGAGACCGGCAGGCCGCGCTCGAAGCCGAGCGTGACGGTCTCGGCCTCGTCGGGCGCCTCCTCGGGCCGGGTGACCAGCTGGAAGACGTCGTCCTCGGGCGCGTGGCCGAGGTCCTCGATCCACCTGCCCTCCGAGGAGCGCCCCCAGAGGTTGTCGTCGATCGAGTACGGAGCCGCCTCGGTGCCGCCCTTGACCGGGATCCCGTGCTCGCGCGCGTAGGCGATCTCCTCGTCGCGGCCCATCTCCCAGGAGCGCACCGGGGCGATCGTCTTCAGCTCCGGCGCCAGCGTCGCCACCGTCGCCTCGATCCGCACCTGGTCGTTGCCCTTGCCGGTGCAGCCGTGGGCGATCGTGTCGCAGTTGGTCTTGCGCGCGTACTCGACCGCAAGTTGGGCGATCAGCGGTCGGCCGAGCGCCGTGAACAGCGGATAGCCGTTGCCGTAGACCGAGTTGGCCTTGATCGCCGGCGCGATGAAGTCGGTGGCGAACTGCTCGCGGGCGTCGACCACGTGGCACTCGGCTGCGCCCAGCGCCAGCGCCTTCTCCTCGATCACCGTGTAGTCCTCGCCCGGCTGGCCGAGGTTGACCGTGAGGCAGACGACTTCGGCCTCGTAGGAGTCCTGGATCCACTTCAGCATCACGCTCGTGTCGAGCCCGCCCGAGTAGAGCAGGAGGACGCGATCGACCTGGGCCGGATCCGCCTCGTAGCTGGCGGTCGGCTGGGACTGTTGGGGCTGGGCGCTCAAGGGAGCGCAAGCCTAGCTAGATCGAGCTAGGGAGCTT
>JAWVEZ010000109.1:0-7800 GCA_033856455.1 Solirubrobacterales bacterium
CTGGTGTATCTGTTGTCCTGCCAAGGGCATCGCAGGTTAGCTACGCACGGAACGGATAACCGCTGAAAGCATCTAAGCGGGAAGCCGTCCTCGAGATAAGTTCTCCCATCCCTTTAAGGGAGTAAGACCCCTGGTAGACCACCAGGTTGATAGGCCAGCGGTGGAAGTGCAGCAATGCACGTAGCCGACTGGTACTAATGGGTCGAGGGCTTGACGGATTAATTTGTACCCATCGCGGCCTTGTGCGGTTTTCAAGCTCCACCGAGCGTCTCGCAAAATTCCGGTGGCGCATAGCGAAAGGGAGACACCTCTTCCCATTCCGAACAGAGCAGTTAAGCCTTTCAGCGCCGATGGTACTTGGGGGGCAACCTCCTGGGAGAGTAGGTCGCCGCCGGTTCTTCGTACGACTTGAGCCGCCCCTCGGGGCGGCTCGTCGTCTTTCGGGACCCGTTTCAGCGAGCTGCGAGCGCGCCGGCGCCAGTCCGCGCCGCATTCCGACTCGGACCACAGGTCAGCGGGTAGAGCTCGCGCAGATGCTCACGACGGGCGATCGCCTGTCCGCCGCCGCGGACTCGCTGATCGGCCTCGCAGCCGCGGGGAGTGCTCCCAACGGGCTCGAGCCCGTACTCGCCGAGGGTGGCGAAGTCGATCGCGAGGTCGACGGCGTTAGACAAGCGTTCGGTTAGCGTTTGCTTAGAATCGAACATGAGTTCGTAAGGTACGGAGACCCTCGGACGGCTTCTCGGTTCTGCAAGGCGGGTTGCATGCTGCTCAGCGAAATGGCTTGCTGGAGCGGAATCAGAGGCCCTGCGGAACGCGGGCACGCCGCATCGCTACTGACGAGAGTAGCGATGCGAACCCCAGAAGCGCTAAATGAGAGGCGTCCCTATATAGAGCCTTCGACATGCAGTTGCGAGCTGCGGCCCTAATCGCCTGTGTGACGGATCTTACGCAAGGCGCGGCCTATTTTGCAAATTTCAGCACGAGCGCAGCGCTAAGAGCGGGTTTCTCGACGTTCGGGGAGTGGCCGGCGCCGGCGATCAGATGCGTCTCGGCGCCAGGCACGCCCTCCGCGTATTGGGCGAGGGCCCGCCGCGGGTCGTCGACGACCTGCTCCTCGGCCCCCATCAGCACCATCAGCGGCTTGCCGGTCGCCCGCATCCGCTGCTCCAGCGGCTCTTTCGCGAGGAAGTCCTCGGTCTGGCTGGGCGATTCGTCGTAGGCGGTGTAGGTGAGCCGGTTGACGTCGTCGACGAAGGCGTCGGGTACCTCGAAGCCGGGCGCGAAGGCCACCTCGAGGCCCTGGCGGACCGAGAAGTCGGGCTTGATCGTCCACAGCGCCTCGCCGAGCACCGGCTGGAAGGCCAGGCTCGCGAGCAACCCGAGGTCCCCGTAGCTGTTGTCGGGGGGCATGTCGACGATCGCCACCCGGTCGACCAGCCGCGGCGCCGCTTCGGCCAGGGCCACGCTTACGGCGCCGCCCAGCGAGTGACCCACGACCTCGGCCTGGCTGACGCCCAGCTCGCGCAGCGCTTCCGCCACTAGGCTCGCCTGCTCGGGCACCGCGTAGCCGGAGCCCGGCTTTTCCGAGCCGCCGTGGCCGCGCAGGTCGACCGCGACGACCCGGTGTGCCTCTTCCAACGCCGGCCGCATGCCGTCCCAGTAGTCGAGCGCGCAGCTGAAGCAGTGGATCAGCACGATCGGGCTGCCGTCGCGGGGCCCGCCCTCGACCACCTGGACTTCGCCTCCGGGCAGATCGAGGATCCTGCCCCCGGGCACGGTGATCGCGGCCGAATCGGTATCCCCGTCGACCAGGAGGGTGTTGATCGCGAGCAGCGAAATCACCACTACGACCACCCCCAAGGTGATCTTCCAGCCTCTCCCCATGCCGCTCGTTACCCTAGCTCAGCCGATGCAGAAATTCGTCATCCAAGGCGGCTCGCCGCTCTCCGGCGAGCTCACAGTCGCGGGCAACAAGAACGCGGCCCTGCCGATCCTCGCCGCCTGCCTGCTCACCGAGGAGGAGCTGCTGCTGCACCGGGTGCCGCGGATCCGCGACACCGAGGCCCAGATCGGGCTGCTGGAGCGGCTCGGCGTCGAGGCCGAATGGGTCGGCGACAACAGCGTGCGGCTCTGCGCCGCGAACGTCTCCGACCCCTCGGTCGACGAGGAGCTCTCCGGCAAGATCCGCGCCTCCTTCCTGGTCGCCGGGCCGCTGCTGGCCCGCTTCGGGGAAGTCCACGTGCCGCCGCCGGGGGGAGATTTCATCGGCCGCCGCCGGCTCGACGCGCACCTCGACGCCTTCCGCGACCTCGGTGCCGTGGTCGACGGCGACCGCTGGATCGAGCTGACCGCGCCGGGCGGCCTCTGCGCCTGCGACATCTTCATGGACGAGCCCTCGGTGATGGGGACCGAGAACGCGCTGATGGCGGCGGCGCTGACCCCGGGGGCGACGCGGATCTCCAACGCCGCCTCCGAGCCGCACGTCCAGGACCTGGCCCGCCTGCTGACCAAGATGGGCGCCCGCGTCGACGGGATCGGCTCCAACGTGATGATCGTCAACGGCTCCGACAAACTCGGCGGCGCCGAGCACACGATCTCGCCGGACCACATCGAGGTCGGCAGCTTCATGGCCCTGGCCGCGGCAACCGGCGGGGAGCTGCGGATCCGCGACGTCGAGCCCGCCGACCTGCTGATGACCCGGCGCCAGTTCCGCCGCCTCGGCCTGCGCTCGGAGATCGAGGGCAAGGACGTGATCGTCCCGCCCGAACAGGACCTGAAGATCGAAGCCGACCTCGGCGACGCGATCCCGAAGATCGAGGACGGGCCCTGGCCCGCCTTCCCGGCCGACCTCACCTCGATCGCCCTGGCCCTCGCGACCCAGGCCAACGGCGAGATCCTGATCTTCGAGAAGATGTTCGAGAACCGCCTCTTCTTCGTCGACAAGCTGGTCGCGATGGGCGCTCGGATCACGCTCTGCGATCCCCACAGGGCGATCGTCAGCGGTCCGAGCCGGCTTCACGGCGAGCGCGTTGAGAGCCCCGACATCCGCGCCGGGATGGCGATGCTCATCGCCGCCCTGGCGGCCGACGGCAGCTCGGAGATCGGCAACATCCGCCAGATCGACCGTGGCTACGAGCAGATCGACGAGCGCCTGCGGGCGCTCGGGGCGCGGATCGAACGCGTTTCCGCCGAGGTCCCCGCGTAGCGCTGCGCTCAGCGGTTCTTTCGTAAGGTCATTCCGATGATCCATCCGATTCCGCCAGGAACCCGGGACGTGCTGCCCGACGAGATGCGTGAGCTGCGCAAGCTGAACCGCGCCCTGATCGAGGTCTTCGAAGCGCGCGGCTACGGCGAGGTGGCGACGCCGGCGATCGAGTACGACGAGGTCCTGGAGCGCGGAGACAGCCGCGGAGCCGCCAGCGCCTACCGCTTCTTCGACGAGAACGGCGAGCTGCTGGCGCTGCGCTCCGACATGACGGTGCCGATCGCCCGGCTCGCGGCGAGCCGCTTCGCGGACGCCGAGACGCCGCTGCGCCTCTGCTACCTGGCCAACCTCTACCGCGCGGTGCGCCCGCAGCGCGGCCAGATGCGCGAGTTCGTGCAGGCCGGCGTCGAGCTGATCGGCGAGCCGGCCCCGGGTGGGACCGTCGAGGTGATCGAGGTCCTGGAGGCGGCGCTCGACGCCGCCGGGCTCGACCGCGCCGTGATCGGGCTCGGCGACGCCGACCTCTACCGCCAGCTGCTGACCGAGTTCGGGATCGAGGGTTCCGCGCGGGATTCTGTGCTGGCGCGGCTGGCGGCGCACGACATCGTCGGCCTCGAGGAGGAGCTCTCCGGGCTCGAGATCAGCGAGGAGCAGACAGCGACCTGCCTGGCGCTCTCGCAGCTGCGGGGCGGCAGCGAGGTGCTCGAGGAGGCGCGCAAGCTCGGCGGCGCGGCGGTGCAGCGGGCGACCGCCCAGCTGCAGGCCACCTACGAGGCGCTGGCCGAGCGCGGCGCCGCCGACCGGGTCCAGATCGACCTCGGCCTGCTGCGCGACCTCGGCTACTACAGCGGCGCGATCCTCGAGGTCTACGACCCGGCGCTCGGCCACGTGCTCGGCGGCGGCGGCCGCTACGACGGCTTGATGAAGAAGTTCGGGCTCGACCTGCCGGCGGCCGGCTTCGCCCTGTACCTGGAGCGGGTCCACGTCGCCCAGACGGAGGAGCAGCGGCGCGGGGGCGGGCCATGAGCTCGTTCGCCGGCAGCCGCGCCCGGCCCGAGGGGCCGCTGAAGCTGGCCGTGCCCCGCGGGGCGCTGTTCGGCGAAACGCTCGACGTGCTCGACGGCGCCGGGATCGACACCAGCGAGCTGCGCGGCGACTCGCGCTCGCTGATCTTCCACACCGCGGGGCTGACCCTGGTGACGATGCGGCCCTCCGACGTCCCGACCTACGTCGAGGCGGGCGCCGCCGACGTCGGGATCACCGGCAAGGACGTCCTGCTCGAGCAGGAGGACCGCGGCGTCTACGAGCTGCTCGACCTCGGCTACGGGCGCTGCCGCATGGTCCTGGCCGGGCGGGTCGGCGAGGACCGGCTGGGCGAAGCGCAGCGGCGGCTCGGGCTGATGCGGATCGCGACCAAGTACCCGCGCACGGCTGAGCGCCACTTCGAGTCGACCGGCCGCCAGGTCGAAGTGATCGAGGTCAAGGGCTCGGTCGAGCTGGCGCCGCTGGTCGGTCTGGGGGACGGGATCGTCGACCTGGTCGCGACCGGCCGCACCCTGGTGGAGAACGACCTCGAGGTGCGCGAGGAGATCGTCGAGTGCACCGCCCGCTTCGTCGCCAACCGCGTCGCCCACAAGATTCGCGCCGCCGAGGTCGACGACCTGACCGCGCGGCTGCGGAGGGCGGTCGCGGGATGAGAGCGCGGCGATTCGAGTGGAGTGAGGCTCAGGTCGTCGCCGACGAAATCCGCCTCTGGGCCTCGGAGCTGAGCGAGCCGGTCGACGTCGCCCCGATCGGCGCCGCGGTGCTGGAGCGCGGCGACGCCGCCGTGCTCGAGCTGACCAACCGCTTCGACGCGACCGAGTCGCCGCTCGCCTCGACCGCCGTCGGCCTCGATCTGGCCGTCGCCGCCCTGGACGGGCTGGAGCCGCCGCTGCGCGAGGCGCTCGACGTCGCGGCCGCCAACGTCAAAGCCGTAGCCAAGGCGCAGCTGACCCCGCCGACGCCGGTCGAGCTGCCCCAGGGGCAGACGGTGACCGTGCGCGAAGTCCCGGTCGGCGCCGCCGGTATCTACGCGCCGGGCGGCCGGGCCGCCTATCCCTCCAGCGTCTTGATGTGCGCGATCCCGGCCCGGGCGGCCGGGGTGGGGCGGGTCGCGCTCGCCTCGCCTCCCGGCCCCGACGGCAAGCTGCACCCGCTGGTGCTCGCCGCCGCGGCGCTCTGCGAGGTCGACGAGATCCACGCGGTCGGCGGCGCCCAGGCGATCTTCGCGCTCGCCTACGGGACCGAGACGATCGCCGCGGTCGACGTGATCGCCGGCCCCGGCAACGCCTGGGTGCGGGAGGCCAAGCGCGCCGTCTACGGCTCGGTCGGGATCGACTCCCTGGCGGGGCCCTCCGAGCTGATGCTGATCGCCGGCCACGACGCCGACCCCGAGTGGGCCGCCCTCGACCTCTGCGCGCAGGCCGAGCACGGGGCCGAGAGCCCGCTGGTCGTGGTCGCGGTCGAGGAGCACGTGCTGGAGGCGATCGCCGCCGCCGCCGAGCGGGCCGCCGCCGAGCGGCCGAGCGTCGCCGACGCGCCGCTGGCCCTGGTCCAGGTGGGCGAGATCGAGCAGGCGATCGCGCTCGCCAACGCCTACGCGCCCGAGCACCTCGAGCTCGACGAGGACGACGCCGAGCTGATGGCCGAGCGGGTGATCACCGCCGGCTGTGTCTTCGTCGGCCGCTACGGCGCCACCGCCTTCGGCGACTACGACTCCGGCTCCAACCACGTGCTGCCGACCGGCGGCGCCGGTCGCTTCTCGGGGCCGCTCGGCCCCGCCGCCTTCCGCCGCCGCATCTCCACCGTCGACCTCGACGGCGCGGCCGCGGCGGCGCTGGCCCCGCACGCAAACGTGCTCGCCACCGCCGAGGGCTTCCCGGTCCACGGCGAGTCAGCGATGATTAGACGATGAGCCGCACCGCGAACAAGGAACGACAGACCGGCGAGACCCAGGTCAAGCTCTCGCTCGACCTCGACGGGGGCGACTACAGCGCCGCCACGGGGGTCGGCTTCCTCGATCACATGCTCGACCTGCTGGCCCGCCACGGCCGGCTCGGCCTGCAGGTGGAGGCAACCGGCGACCTCGAGACCGGCGCCCACCACACGACCGAGGACGTCGGCATCGTGCTCGGCCAGGCGATCGACGAGGCGCTCGGCGACCGTGCCGGGATCCGTCGCTACGGCTCGGCGCTCGTCCCGATGGACGAGGCCCTGGCCGAGTGCGCGATCGACATCTCCGGGCGGCCCTTCGTCGCCTTCGATGCCGAGCTGCCGGCGACCTCGATCGCCGGCTTCGACACCGACCTCGCCGAGGAGTTCTTCCGCGCCGTCGCCAACAGCTCGAAGCTGACCCTGCACCTCTGGGTGCGCTCGGGGACCAACGCCCACCACATGGTCGAGGCGAGCTTCAAGGCGTTCGCCCGCGCCCTCCGGGTCGCGGTCTCGATCGACCCCGAGGAGAGCGGCGTGCCCTCGACCAAGGGGACCCTGAATGAGTAGCGCCCGGATCGCGATCCTCGACTACGGGATGGGGAACCTGCGCTCGGTCGAGAAGGCGCTCGAGCACGTCGGCGCGACCGCGAAGATCACCCACGACCCCGTCGAGGTTCGCGCCGCCGACGGCCTGGTCCTGCCCGGGGTCGGCGCCTTCCCGCGGGCGATGGAGCGGATCCGCGAGCGCGGGGTCGAGGAGCTGATCGACGAGCGCCGCGAGGCCGGCGTCCCGATCCTCGGCATCTGCCTCGGCCTGCAGCTGCTCTTCGACTCGACCACCGAGCTGGGCGGCGCCGACGGCCTCGGCCTGCTCGCCGGCCCGGTCTCCGCGCTCGAGGCCGACGGCCTCAAGGTCCCGCACATCGGCTGGTCGCCGGTCCGCTGGGAGCGCGACTCGCGGCTGACCGAGGGGATCGAGACCGAGACCCCGTTCTACTTCGTGCACTCCTTCGCGCCGGCCCCGACCGCGGAGGAGCTGCTCGGCAGCGCCGCCTACGGCGCCCGCTTCGCCTGCGCGGCCGAGCGCGACAACGTCTTCGGCGTCCAGTTCCACCCGGAGAAGTCGAGCGCGGCCGGCCTGCGGCTGCTCGCCAACTTCGCCGGCGTCTGCGCCGCCGTCCCGGCGTGATCCTCTACCCGGCGATCGATATCCGCGGCGGCAAGGCGGTGCGCCTGCTGCAGGGCGACTACGCGCGGGAGACGGTGTACGACGCGGACCCCCTCGACGCGGCGCGGCGGTGGATCGACGAAGGCGCGGAGTTCTTGCACGTCGTGGACCTGGATGGGGCGAAAGCGGGGGAGCCCCGCAACCTGCCGGTGATCGAAGGGATCGCCGCGCTCGGCTGCCCGGTTCAGGTCGGCGGAGGCTTGCGGGGGTCCGAGGCCGTCGCGGCAACCCTGGATAGCGGGGTGGAGCGGGTGGTGATCGGGACCGCGGCGCTGCGCGACCCGCGCTTCCTGCAGGCGATGCTCGACCGCCACGGCGAGCGGGTGGCGGTCAGCGTCGACGCCCGCGGCGGCAACGTCTCGCTCGCCGGCTGGACCGAGACGAGCCA
>JAWVEZ010000110.1:0-6827 GCA_033856455.1 Solirubrobacterales bacterium
ACCGTCGGCCAGTACCTGCGGCCGACCGAGAACCACCTGCCGGTGGTCCGCTACTGGCACCCGGAGGAGTTCGAGGCGCTGGAGAAGGCGGCCTACGAGCTCGGCTTCGAGTCCGTCGCCGCGGGGCCCCTGGTGCGGTCGAGCTACCACGCCGACCAGAACCTGCCCGAGGCCCACCGGGCCGAGAGCCTGCTGGCCAGCTAGCGCCCGCGGCGGCCGAAGCTGTGTCCCGCCGGGGCGACGGCGCGGAGCTCGGCGACGGCGTGCTGGCGCCTGCGGCGGTCGGCGGGCTCGCGGGAGGAGCCGGCGGGCGGTTCGCGGCGGCCGGGGCGGGCCGGTGAGGGCGGCGGCGCGGTCCGCTCCAGCTCCCAGACCGCCTCGACGATCACGTTGATCACGCCTTCGCGGCGCTCGAGGCGGCCGCGGGCGCCGAGCAGCGGGGCGCCGCGGACGAGGGCGCGGAAGCGCTCGTAGGCCCGCGTGGGGACGACCAGGTTGACGACGCCGGACTCGTCCTCGAAGAGCATGAAGACGATGCCCTTGGCGGTCTCCGGGCGCTGGCGGGCGACGACCATGCCGGCGACCTCGACGGTGGCGCCGTCCGCGACCGCGGGCAGCTCGGCGGCGCGGCGGATCGAGGCGGCGAGGCGCGGGCGCAGCAGCTCCAGCGGGTGCTTGCCTAGCACCATCCCGGTCGAGCGGTAGTCGGCGATCAGCTCGGCCCACTCGCCGAGCGGCTCCAGCGGCGGCGGCGCGGGCGGCTCGATCGGCAGGCCCAGCTGCCCGGTCCCGCCGGCGCCGCGGTTGCCGACCACGCCGACCCGCCAGAGCGCCTCGCGCCGGTCGCCCTCGGCCCCGACCGGGACCGCGTCCAGGGCCCCCGCCCAGGCCAGCCTTTCGAGGCTCGGCAGGCCGGCGCCGGAGCGCGAGGCGAGGTCGGCGACGCCGCCGTAGTAGCCGCTCCGTTCGCGTTCGGCTACCAACCCCCGCATCTCCTCCTCGCGCACCCCCTTCACGTAGCCGAGCCCGATCCGCACCACCATCCCGCCGCGCAGCGCCGGGTTGGTGCGCGGCGCTTCGACGTGGCAGAGGACCTGGCTGCGGTTGACGTCGGGCGGGGCGACGCGGAGGCCGCGGCGCTGCGCCTCGTGGGCCAGCGAGTCCGGCGGGTAGAAGCCCATCGGCTGCTCGTTCAGCAGCGCGCAGAGGAACTCCGGGCCGCGGTGGACCCGCAGCCAGGCCGACTGGTAGGCGAGCAGCCCGAAGGCGGCCGAGTGCGCCTTCGGGAAGCCGAAGCCGGAGAAGCCCTGGATCTTGTCCCAGATCCGCTCCGCCAGCTGCGCCTCCACCCCGTGTGTGGAGCGGGCGCCCTCGATGAAGCGACGGTGGTGGGACTCGATCGCCTGCAGCGAGCGCTTGCGGCTCATCGCCCGGCGCAGGCTCTCCGCCTCGGCGGCGGTGAAGCCGGCGAAGGCGATCGCCACTTCCAGCACCTGCTCCTGGTAGACGATCGTGCCGAGCGTCTCGGCCAGGACCGGGCGCAGCGACTCGTGCTCGTAGGGGACCTCGAAGCCCGGGTCCTCGCGGCTGCGTTTGCGCCGCTCTATATATGGATGGACGGCGCCGCCCTGGATCGGGCCGGGCCGGATCAGCGCCACCTGCACGGTGATGTCGTCGAGGTCGCGCGGCTGGGTGCGCGGCAGCATCTGCATCTGGGCGCGGCTCTCGATCTGGAAGACGCCGGTCGTCTCGGCGCGGCGGATCGACTCGAAGGTCTCTTCGTCGCGGTAGTCGATCCGCGAGAGGTCGAGCCGCTCGTCGCGGGTCAGCTTCAGTTCGTCGACGCAGCGCTCGACCGCGGAGAGCATCCCGAGCCCGAGCAGATCGATCTTCAGCAGGCCGGCGTCGGCGCAGGAGTCCTTGTCCCACTGGACGATCTGGCGCCCGCTCATCGCCGCCGGCACGACCGGGCAGACGTCGACCAGGGGGTCGGTCGAGATCACCATCCCGCCCGAGTGCTGGGAGGCGTGGCGGGGCAGCCCGAGCGCGTCCTCGCAGAGCCAGAGCAGCGCCCGCCAGCGCGGCGCCGCGGCGCGGTCGGGACCGATCGCGGCGACCACGTCGGCGGCCAGCTGCCCGGCCGAGTCGTGGAAGCCGGCGACCTTCGCCACCCGCTCGATCTCCGCCGGCGGCAGGCCCAGGACCTTGCCGAGGTCGCGGACCACGCCGCGCGGCCGGTAGGTCGGGAAGGCGGCGACCAGGGCGGAGCGATCGGCCCCGTAGACCTCGTGGATGCGCGGGATCAGGACCTCGCGGATGTCGCGCGGGAAGTCGAGGTCGACGTCCGGCAGCGAGGTCGCTTCGTCGTTGAGGAAGCGACCGGCGAAGAGCCCTTTCCGCACCGGGTCGACGTGGGAGAGGCCGGTCAGGTAGCAGACGATCGAGCTGACGCTGGAGCCGCGCCCGCGCCCCGGCGGCAGGACCGAGCGCGCCGACTCGCGGCCGCGGACCTCGAGCGCGACCTCGCGGGCCAGCTCCAGCAGGTCGTAGTGGAGGAGGAAGAAGCCGGAGAGGCCGAGGTGGCGGATCGTCCCCAGCTCCTGGTCGAGGCGGCGCTCGGCCTCCGGCCGGTCGCGGCTGCCGGCGTAGCGCTCGCCGAGCCGGGACCGGCAGAGCTCGGCGAGCACCCCGTCGGCGTCGGCTTCCTGCGGGTAGCGGTAGCCGAGCTCGGTGCTGAGGTCGAAGCGCAGGCGCTCGGCGAGACGGACGGTCTCGGCCACCGCCTCGGGGTGCTCGGCGAAGCGGGCCGCCATCTCGGCCGGGGCGACCAGGGCCGAGCTGCTGTTGCCGCGGCGGTGCGGCTCGGACTCCTCCAGGGTCTCGCCGCGGCGGACCGCGACGAGGGCGTCCTGGAGGCGGGCGCGGCGGCGGTTGTGGGAGTGGACGTCGCCGCTGGCCACGGTGGCGACCCCGAGGCGCTCGGCCAGGAGGACGAGCCAGCGGTTGCGGGCGCGGTCGCGGCGCCAGCGCGGCAGCTGCAGCTCGACCCGGAAGCGCTCGCGGCCGAAGGCCTCGAGCAGGCGCCGGCCGAGCCCCTCCCCCTGCTCCGTCTCGCCGCGCTCGAAGGTGCCGGCGAGGACCCCGTCGCGGGCGCAGCCGGAGAGGCAGACGAGCCCGGCGGCGTGCTCCTCCACCTGCTCGAGCGTGGCCCAGGGCTGGGTCGCGCTGCGGGCCGTGTTGTCGCGGGTGTGGGAGTGGGCCAGGGTCAGCAGGCGGCAGAGGTTGCGGTACCCCTCGGCGTCTTCGGCCAACAGGGTGAGGTGGCGGAGCCGGCGCTCGCCGGCGGCGGGGATCGCCACGGTCAGCTCGGCGCCGGTGATCCCCCGCAGCTCGAGGTCGCGGCAGGCCTCGGCGAACTCGAGCGAGCCCCAGACGCCGTCGTGGTCGGTGAGGGCGAGCGCGCCGTAGCCGAGCTGCTCGGCGGCGACCGCCAGCTCCAGCGGGGTCGAGGCGCCGTCGAGGAAGGAGAAGGCGGAGTGGGCGTGCAGCTCTACGTATGGAGCGGTCATCGCCTCAGGCCCGCTGCCGGTACCAGTAGTCGCTGTGCAGGTCGCGGAAGACGACCAGGGAGCGGCCGTCGGCGAGGGCCAGCTCGAAGTACTCGCGGTGCAGCCGGGCCCGCGGCACCCACCAGCGGTCGTCGACCAGCCAGCGCTCGCGCAGCGCCTCGACCGCGACCCCGTCGACGCTGACGGGGACGCCCGCGTCGCCGCTGCGGACGGCGACCGGCTCGGGCCGGTAGAGGCGGCGCAGCCCCGGGGTCATAGCTCGGGGAAGGGCGTCAGCAGCGCCCAGCGCTCGGGCACCCGCGAGGCGGCGTCGACCGGGAGGATCCGCAGCAGCGCCTCGGGCCCCTGGGTGGCGCGGACCTCGCGCACCGCGGCGCCGAGCCGGCGGCGGCGTGGCTCCTCCCCGCCGACCTCGAGCTCGAGCTGGTAGGCGGCGGCCGGGCCGAAGCCGAGCGCCCGCAGGCGCAGCGCCGAGGCGGGGCCCGGCAGCCCTTCCAGCCGCGGGCCGAGAACCCGGCGCAGGACCCGGGCCGAGGCGCTGGGACGACCCAGGCCCTGTTCGACGTTCCAGCTGCCGCCGCCGACCAGGACCGCGCCCAGGCGCAGGCCGAGCAGGGTGCGGCCGCGGCGCTGCGGGGCGGCGAGGAGGCGATCGACCAGCAGCTCGAGGGCGCGGTCGAGCTGCTGGCCGGCGGTCCCCTCCGGCAGCTCGAGCTGCTCGACCAGCTCCTCGTGCGGGGTACGGGGGCGCAGCGGGCCGTCCTCGCCGCGGGCCAGCCGCCGCGCCGCCAGGCCGAGCGGACCGAAGCGGTCGGCGACCTGGTCGGCGGAGAGCCGCGCCAGCTTGCCCAGGGTGCCGAGCCCGAGCCGCTCGAGCGCGAGGACCAACGCCTCGCACTCCGGCCCGGGCGCGGCGAGGCGGTGGGAGAGGATCGCCACCCGCAGCGGCGCCAGGAAGCCGCGCAGCCCGCCCGGGTGGACGACGCTGCCGTCGCGGCGGTGGGCGGCGGCGAAGGCGGCGGTGCGGGTCGGCGCGACCCCGATCCGCGCCTCCCCGTCGGCACCGAGGACTGGCCGCAGCGCCTGCCGCGCCGCCGCGACCACCCCGGCGCGGGCGCCGCCGTGAATCCCCCGCAGCCCGTCGATCGCGAAGAAGGCCTCCCCCGGCCGCGTGCTCTCGACCCCCGCCCCGATCGCCTCCAGCGCCCGCACCATCGCCTCCGTCCGCTCCGCCACGGCGACCGGATCGCCCACCGGGTTGGCAAGCTGGGCGTGCCCGGGCCGGGACCCCCCGGAACGGCCCGGGCACGCAGGAGTCGCCACACGTCCATCGATAGCGCAAGCGATCTCCATACGAACGTATGTTCGTATATCGGGGCGCACTATTCAACCCCTCTTTTGCAGGGATTTCTGGCTCTACAGAGCCGACTTGTGCTTAACCACAAGGTCGCGCGGAGCGCGCTGCGGCTAGCTGTTCTGGGCGACTTCGGCGGCCGCGGCGGTGCCGAGGTAAGGCGTCAGCGCGAACTCGACCAGATCGGGCAGGAGCTGCTCGAGCTCGGCGGTCTGGCCGGCGATGATGCGGCGCGAGATCAGCGAGACCATGCCGCCGACCAGCGCTTCCTCGGTGGTCGGCGAGAGCCGGGCGAGGACCTCGGGCGAGCGGCCCTCGCGGCCGGCCTCGAGGTAGGGGACGAGGCCGCGGATCGCGGCGTCGTAGCGCTCGACCACGACCGGGCCGGCGACCAGGGCCTCGACCATGCTGAGCCGGGCGAGGTTGGGCTCGGCGACGAGGAAGGCGAGCATCGCGGCGATCCCGGCGCGGATCGCCCGCGGCCACTCCTCCTGCTCCTCGTAGGCCGCGTCGACGCGCTCGCGCAGCTGCGCCATCACGGTGTCGTAGGCGCAGACGAAGCACTCGTCCTTGCTGCTGAAGTGCTCGTAGAAGGTGCGCCGCGAGACCGCCGCGTGGCGGGTGATGTGGGCGATCGTCGTGCTCGCGTAACCGTTTTCGGCGACCGCCTCGGCGAGGCCGGCGATCAGTCGCTCGCGCTGGTTGTGGACGACGAACTCGCGCGGCAGACCGTGCCTGCCGGGAGGGAGCCGGGAGAGCTCGGGCGGGTACTCGGCGGTCGGCTGAGCGGAAGCTTTGGGGTCAGCGGCCACGGGAGGCGACAATACCTATATGCGGGTTTTTATTCACGTAATCGGTGCTCAGGCGGAGGCCCGCTGTACGGCCTCGGCGCCGATGTACGGGGTCAGCGCGAACTCGACCAGCTCCGGCAGCAGCTGCTCGATCTGCCCGGTTTCACCGCGGATGATGCGCTGGTAGATGACCCAGAAGATGCCGCCGATGATCGTCTCCTCGAGCGTCTCCGGCAGCTCCTCGCCGCGCGGGGAGACCTTGCGGCCGATCCGGAAGAGGGGGATGAAGGACTGCAGCGACTCCTCGTAGCGGGCCAGCGAGGCGGGACCGGCGGAGAGCGACTCGACGATGCAGGTGCGGGCGAGCGCCGGCTCGCCGGCGACGTAGTGGAGGAAGGCGGAGAGGCCGGCGTCGACCCGCTCCTGCCAGCTCTCGACCTCGGTCGCCGCCTCGACGACGCGGCGCAGCGCCTCCTGCACGGCGTAGTCCTGGGTCGCCAGGAAGCAGTCCTGCTTGGAGGAGAAGTTCTCGTAGAAGGTGTTGCGGGCGATCCCGGCGCGGCGCACGATGTCGGCGACGGTGACGGCGCGATAGCCGCGGGCGACGGTCTCCTCGGCGAGGGCGGCGATGATCCGGGCGCGCTGGTGCTTGGTGATGAACTCGCGCGAGAGCGGCTGGCGCCCCGGGGGCGGTCTCATGGTCGTGCTGCGATCCGTCACGAACGCCAGAGTACCTGAGCCGGACTTGTTTGAACCCGTGTCAGCACGTCGCATACTCATCGAGTTCTTCAAGACGTTCAGGATGCCTTCGGGCGTTTGGTTGATCCCGTGCGTGCGGCCGCGCGGATAACGGATCTTGAACTGAATTTAGTTCAAACGCCGGTTCCGTGCCGGCCTTCGCCGCCAGCGAAGCGGGCGGCCCCGCGGGCCGCGGCCTCGAGCGTCTCGCGGCCCAGCCGGCGCTCCAGCTCGAGTCCGTCGGCGAGCGGCATTCCGAGGCCCTCGAGCGCCGCGCGGCGGTCGGCCAGCATCGTCTCCTGGGGAAAGCCGGCGAGCCGCTCGGCCAGCTCCAGGGCTCGCTCCAGGTGGGCGCCAGGAGCGACGACCTCGTTG